>ONQI01000095.1 GCA_900319915.1 uncultured Campylobacter sp. | reverse complement strand
ATCGCAAAATCTAGAAAGCAAATAAAATAGATAATGCGTGTGTTGTTGGGGAAACAAAACAGGGCTAATCTCCTTCGAGCTCGCGACCGCGCCCATGCAAACCTTGCCAAGCTCGAAATTTGGGTCGTCTTTGAGCCATATGTCCACCGCGTTTACCACGTCTACAAAACAAGAGAGACGCTCGTTCGCGCCATAAATGGCGCTAAAAAAATCATAAGTAATCTTGGTCGCGCAGCGCGAGGTGTCGAGGTAATACCATGCAAACTGCCTCGCGCAAAGCTCGCCCGTGGCGTGGTGGTCGAGCAAGAAAAGCTTGATTTTGCGCCCCTTCACGGCGGCTTCATAGTTTTCGCATTGTCCGAGGGTCAGATTTAAATCCGTGATGATAATCACACCCTCTTCTTCGCCGATATAGTCGATGATTTGAGCGAATTTCTCGTCGATTTCTTTGCCGTAATTGGAGTTGAAGTAGCGAACGTCTCGCAAATAAAAATCGCTCACGAACTGGCAGGCGTAGCCGTCGAGGTCGGTGTGGCTAAGATGTGCTATTTTCATACTTTTACCTTTTCAAATTTGAATTAAAGCCCCGGTATTTCTATCGTACCCAAAGTCTCAAACGGCGCGTCTTTGGCGATTTCGGCGAAACTTAGCACGACCACGCCTAGGGTGAAGTTTTGCGCGACGTCGGAAATAAACTTGCGAATAGACGGGTCTACGCAAACTATCATATCGCCGCTTTCGCTAGCCGGGCGAGTTTCCCTGCGTTTTTTGAGCGCGGCGACGATGGCGGAGGTTTGCGCGACATTGATAGAGAGGCGATACTTGCCGTCTCGGTAGCTGACCGCTTCGGTGAGTTTTTGTTGGGCTTCTGGATGCAGGATATAAAATCGCAACTGCCCTTTGTCGTTGGCATACTGCGCGGTGATAGCGCGAGCAAGCGCCGCTCTGACGTGCTCTGTAATCATATCCACGTCTTTGCTAATCGTAGCAACCTCGCTAATGCTATCTAGTATCGTAATCATATCTTTAATAGGAATGTTTGATTTTAGTAGCGATTTTAGAACCTTTTGGATAAGAGTGATGTCTGCGACTTTGAGCGTATCGTCGACCGTAATGGCGAATTCCGGCTTTAATTTTTCTAACAAGTTTTGCACTTCTTGCTTGGTAAGAAGCTCGCTCGCGTTTTGTTTGACTAGCTCGCTCATATGCGTGGAGATGACGGAGGCCGGATCTACGACCGTGTAGCCGCTAAGAATAGCGTCTTCTTTGGTTTTTTGATCTATCCAGATGGCGTCTAGCCCGAAGGCTGGCTCTTTTGTCGGGATACCGTCGATATTGTTGCTCACATATCCGCTATCCATCGCGAGAAATTTATCAGGATAAATCGTGCCCTTTCCTATCGTGATGCCTTTTAGCTTGAAAGTATAGTCGCTAGGCTGTAAGGTAAGGTCGTCGCGAATGCGGATTTTTGGCATAAGAAAACCCAGAGCGGAAGCGATATTTCGGCGCATACCGCGAATGCGCTCGATTAGGTCGGAGTCGGCAAGTTTGAGCAAGCCGTATCCTAAATCGAGCTCTAGAATTTCCGGTTTTAGGATATCGTTTATCTTTTGCTCTTCTTCTTTGGCGATTTCGGCTTCTGATTTTTTTGGTTTCGCCGCGCCGCCCCCGCTTGCCGTCGCGCCGCCCTGCGCACCCCCGGCCGCTTTTTTGGCGGCGGCCTTTTTTTGCTCTTCTTCGCCGCCAAACATGGTTTTAAAATCGAGTCCTTGCGACCTCATCCCGGCATAGCCTATACCAAAAAACATTAGCGCGATAAATCCTAGTGAAAACGTCGGGAGTCCCGGTACTAGCGCAAACATAAAAAGAATAAACGCCACGATATAAAGCGTCTTGTATTCGCCAAAAAGCTGTTTGACCGCGCCCATATTAAAGTTTTTATTTTCTTCGTCGTTGCTAGAGCGCGTGATGATGATAGCCGTGGCGACCGAGGTGATGAGGCTTGGGATTTGACTAACCAGTCCGTCGCCGATAGTAAGAATCGTATAAGTGCTAGCCGCTTGACCCATATCCATATCGTGCTGAAACACGCCGATGAGAAAACCGCCGATGATATTGACGACTGTGATAATGATGCCCGCGATCGCGTCGCCCTTGATAAACTTACTCGAACCGTCCATCGCGCCGTAAAAGTTAGCCTCCGAGATAATCGCCTCGCGGCGCGTTCTAGCGGTTTGCTCGTCGATGAGTCCCGCGTTTAGGTCGGCGTCGATGGCCATTTGCTTGCCGGGCATCGCGTCGAGGGTGAAGCGGGCTTGTACCTCGGAGACACGTGTAGAGCCCTTAGTAACAACCATAAAATTAATAAGCACCAAAATACAAAATACGATGATACCGATAACGTAATTACCGCCCACGACGAACTGCCCGAAGCTCGTAATGATGTCACTAACGGCGTTTGGTCCCTCTTGACCTTTGCTGAGAATTTGACGCGTCGTGGCGATATTTAGCGAGAGACGAAATAGCGTAATAATGAGAACCAGCGTCGGAAAAGTGCTGAGATCGGTCGGCTTGGGAATATACACGGAAATCAAAATCACCAGCACCGAAATCGCGATAGAAAGCGCTAGGAAAAAGTCCAAAACCGTGCTCGGAAGCGGCACGATGATGATGGCTAGCACCGCCATAATGACAAAAACTATCGTTAGGCTTTTGGTTTTTACCGCGAGCGGTTTGAAATACGGCGCGACGAGGTCGAAAATAGTGCGTTTTTCTGCCATTATTGCTTTAATATGTCCGCGAGGGTGATTTTATCTAGGAACTCGTCGACGCTAGTTTGAAGCGAGCCAAAAATCGTTCTAATCTTGCAGGTTTGGGCTTTTGTCGCAGTACAATCCGAGCCGCACTCAAACACACTCGCGCGCTTTTTCTCCGCGCTTTGGAGTATCCGCCCCACGCTCAGCTCGGCAGGACTTACCGCGAGTGAAAATCCGCCGTTCGCGCCTTTGTAAGAATTAAGAATGCCGTCTTTGGCGAGATTTTGAAGGATTTTGGCGAGAAACGAGCGCGAAATCCCAAGCTGCGCGCTCATTGTGTCCACGTCGCGCGGGGCGCCGCTTTGAGAAAGCAGTATCATCGACAATAACGCGTATTCGCTCGCCTTGGTAAAAAGCACCCTCGCTCCTTGAATTTTTGCGCGATTTTAGCATATATAAACTAAAAATGAGATAATTTTTGTCTTAAGCGGCGCGGCTTTTCAAATTTGAATTATCCAGCCGTCAGGAGCGCGTATTCAAATTTGAAATAGCCAAAAAGCGCGAGCGATTACTTGCAGCGCACCGGGAAAGTAAAATAAGTGTTTGGATATGGTTCGTTTTTTAGCGTGAAATGCCACCATTCCGTGCTTAACGGCTTAAAGCCGTGCCTTAGCATGGCGCCACGCAGGATTTGACGATTTTTGAGCTGAGCGGGCGTAAGGTCGCCTTTAAAATCAGGATGAGAGCGAAGCCCAAAATAATCAAACACGCCGCCCATATCGAGCTCTTTACCGCTATTCATATCAAGCAGAGTCAAATCGACCGTGCTTCCGCGGCTATGTCCGCTTTTGGCGTCGATGTAGCCCTCTGCAAATAGTCTCGTTTTATCGACTTCGGGATAAAAATGCGGCTTCATTCGCACGTCCTCTATTACTTTTGCCCAGCGCACGAAATGATCGACCGCTTTTTGTGGGCGGTATGCGTCGTAGATTTTGAGGCGATAGCCTTGCGCTTCGACGTCTTTTTCGACCTTGGCTAGCGCGACGGCGGCTTCGCGCGTCATCATGGCGCAAGGCTCCTCGTACCCGTCAATCCGCTCGCCTACGAAATTATACGTCGAATAGTAGCGGATTTCTTGCACGGCGCCAGGAACCGCCTCGCCAAGGCGCACAAAACCGTTAGAATCGCTAGCTTCCGTGCTTTTTGACGGATTTGCCGCGAGCGCGGCGGCGAGCGCGGCGGATAACAAAACAATTCTTTTTATCTTTTTTACCTTTACAAATTTTGCGAATTATATTCAAATTTGAATTATTTTTTGCTTTTTAGGCGTGTAAATTCATCCTTTGCGGCTTGAAGTTTGGCGACAAATTCAGACTTGGCGTGAAGTCTAGCCAAAGCTGCGGAAGCGAGCAGGCGCGCGTCTTCGACGTCGCTTTGCCAATGATAACCGCAGACCGCACGGCTTTGACCGTATTCAAGACCTCGTTTTGCGATTTGAGCGGTGCGAGTCGGATTGAGCTCGATTAACACGAGAGCCACGCCCCAACCGCGCGCGCTATGACCGGAGAGATAGGAGTTGCTTTTTGCTTGCTCGGCTTCATATTCTGGGGCGCAGGTTTGCGTTTTTAGCGCTACGAAAGGGCGCGTTCGAAAAGATGCGTCGGGCGCTTTTTTAACGGCGTGAGAGGCTTTTTTCATGGCTTTTATCGTAGCAAGTACCAAAGCGTGAATGGCGGGCGTAGTCTCGGGAGAAATCTGCATGCCGAACGCCTCCGAAAAAAGCTCTGGAATAGCGGATATCGAGCCGTCGCGGATAGCCTGATGCCAGCGGGGAGTATCACGTAAAGCCGCCAAAGAGCGATACACGCTCAAATCTCGCGCTAGCGTCGCCTCGCTCGTGGGCGCACTTAAAAACGAATAATACGCGTCCGGCTCGTTCGCCACGCTTGCCCCCGGCGCGGAAATTTTGGTATTTGTCTGGGTATAAGCGGCGCAGCCTGCGAACACTAACGCCGCCAAAAATGCAAATAGAAATGTTTTGTTCATTGCAAAATCCTTGTGAAATTTGCAAATTATACTCAAATTTGAATTAAGTTACAAATTAAATATGTAAGCCACAAAAGCGGTTATTTTTTCGGATTTGGTAGCAGCGCGCTCAATATTTCATCTTCACTCGCGCCGTTTTTGGCGGCGAATTCTTTGATGGAAATATTTTCGAATTTGAGCCCGCGCCCCTCCAAGAATTTTTCAAATTTGACTCTGTCCGCGCCAAAGGTCGCCACCGCTTTTTCAAGCGACAATTCTTGCGCCCAAAAATACACTTTTTTGACGGCGGGCGCACCCTTTTTCGCGCCAAAGTCTATCGCCACGGCGGCCGTGCCAGCGGCAATGAGCAGCGCCAAAATCACGCCGGTCGCGCCTTTGAAATAATTAAGAAATGCTCTCCAGTTTGCCGCGATATGCGCGAGGCAGGCTAAAACCATCATTACGCCCACGTATTCGTGCACGGATTTGAGATTGGCAAAGCGAAAGCCAAGAAACAGCAAAACTCCCGTAGCGCCAATGAGCGCAAAAGTAGCGATAGTCGCGCCCGTGCCAAAAAGCCTGAGATTTTTCATTTTTACCTTTCAAATTTGAATTAAAACGCGGGATTTTACATAAAAATAATAAATTTTTCATCAAATTGCGCGTGAAATTATGCTAAAATTGCGCGCAAAAAAATGGAGGCAAAATGGACTGGCTAGCTTTCACGCTAGGTTTTTTCGCCGCGGCGATGAGTCCGGGGCTAAATATGCTCACAGCCCTTACTATCGGCATTTCTAGGGGTTACAAGCGGGCGTTTTTGTTTATACTTTCATCGACCTTTTCGCTAGCGGCGATCGTGTTTTTAAGCGGGCTTGGCATAGGATTTCTCATCACGCGTGCGCCCGCGTTTTTCGACGTTTTACGCGTGGCGGGAGCGATTTATTTGTTTTTCATCGCGTTTAAAATGTGGCGGGGAGCTGGTCTCGAAGACACGAGCGGCGCGAGAGTAGATCTAAGCCGCAAAGCCGTGGTTTTTCAAGGTTTCGTGAGTTCTTTTGGCGACCCCGTAGTTTGGGGATTTATGGTGAGTTTGCTGCCTAAGTTCATGGACGCCTCGGACCCGCTAAACGGGACTTTCGTGGCATTTATCGTGATAATCGCGGGAATCGAGTTTGTAGCGACCAACATTTACGCCACTTGCGGCACGGCGGTAAGGAAGTTTTTCGCCTCACACGCTATCGCGCTAAACCGCTTCGCGGCGGTGATTTTCGGGGTTCTTGGCGCTTGGATGCTAGGCGAGGTAGTAGGCTGGCTGTGATTTAGACGGCGTCTTGTCTTTCAAGCGTATCTGACGAGCTTCGCAAAAAATCCCACGCCGCGAAGTATTTTCGTAATTCAAATTTGAATGCGTTTCAAATTTGAATTAAATTTTGAATATAAAAAGGTAAAAATGAACTGGGCATTATTCATCGGCAGTTTTTGGTTCGTTTCTCTCATTCCCGGATTAAATATGACTTTGGCGCTCGGTCTTGGCATGAGTCTGGGATTTGCTCGCGTCCAGCCGCTTCTAGCGGGCGCGACGCTTGGCGTGGGCATAGTCGCGTGGATTTGCGCGCTATTCGCGGGCTTCGTGCTCTCGCTAAATCCTCTTATATTTCGCGTTTTTACCACGATTTGCGCGCTTTATTTGCTTTACTTGGCGTATAAAATGTTTCGCGGCTCGCGCCATAAAAATCTAGACGCGAATACCGCTCAAATCAGGCGCAAAGAACTATTTTGGCAAGGCATAACGTGCTCTATCTCAAACCCCAAAGCTTGGGCGTTTTTCGTCTCCCTCATACCGCCGTTTCTAGACCCCGCGAACCCATTTGGAACACGCCTTTACGCGCTTATCGGCGTAATGATGGCGATAGAGTATTTCGACCTCGTTCTTTATGCGCTAGGCGGATTTGCGTTCAAGCGACTTCTTAGCGAAAAAGCATATCTACTAGAACGCGTCAGCGCGGTTTTGATTGGGATTTTGGCCATACTAATGCTGCTAGGCAAATTCTGATTTAAGCCAAATTTAGCTATAATCGCGCAATTTTTGGGAGGGCAAAATGCCAAATACGTGGAAATTTCAAGACAACATCGACACCGATATCATCATAGCCGCGCGCTATCTCACTACATCCGATCCGGAAGCGTTAGCCAAACATATCATGGAAGACGCCGACAAGGATTTCGCTAGCAAAGTCAAAAAAGGCGACATCATCGTCGCGGGCGAAAACTTTGGTTGCGGAAGCAGCCGCGAGCACGCTCCGGTGGCGCTCAAGGCCGCCGGAATCGACTTAGTCGTCGCCAAATCCTTCGCGAGGATTTTTTATCGCAATAGCTTTAATACGGGGCTTCTTATCCTAGAATGCGCAGACACCGATAAAATCGACGAGGGCGACGCGTTAGAGATTGACCTAGACGGCGGACTTATCAAAAATCTCACCAAAAAAGAGAACTATAAATTTGAACCAATCCCCGAGTTTATGCAAGAGCTCGTAAAATCGGGCGGGCTCATCAACTACGCGAAAAAAACGCTAAACTAATTCAAATTTGAAATAAGGAAAACGATGAAAAGATACGATATTTGCGTGATTAAAGGCGACGGCATAGGTCCCGAAATCGCCGACGAAGCGATAAAAGTCCTCGACCGCGTGAGCGCGAAGTTTGGTTTTGAGCTAAATTACGAATATTTTCTCATGGGCGGCGCGGCGATAGACGTGTTTGGCGTGCCTTTGCCAGACGAGACTTTGGAAGCCGCAAAACGCAGCCACGCCGTGCTTTTTGGAGCTATCGGCGGACCTAAATGGGACGCTTTGCCTCGCGAAATCCGCCCCGAAAAAGGTCTCCTTAAAATCCGCAAAGAGCTTGGAGCTTATGCGAACCTTCGCCCGGCGATGATTTTTGACGAGCTTATAGACGCCTCCACTCTCAAATCAGAAGTACTCCAAGACGTAGATTTGCTTATCGTAAGAGAACTTACGGGCGGGCTGTATTTTGGCGAACCGCGCGAAAACAAAAGAGACGTGGCGTTTAACACGATGATTTACAGCGTCCCCGAAATCGAACGCATCGCCAAAGTCGCCTTTGAAACCGCGATGAAACGCCGCAAAAAGGTCTGCCTAGTCGATAAAGCAAACGTGCTAGAAACTAGCCAACTTTGGCGCGAAGTAACCGCTAGAATAGCAAAAAACTACCCCGAAGTCGCACTAGAATATATGTATGTGGACAACGCCGCAATGCAGTTAATTCGCAATCCGGCTCAATTTGACGTCATTCTTACCGAAAACCTCTTTGGCGATATCCTAAGCGACGAGGCAAGCATGGTTTGCGGCTCTATCGGGCTTCTTCCTAGCGCTTCAGTCGGCGGCGCGGCGGGCATTTACGAGCCTATCCATGGTAGCGCGCCAGATATCGCCGGTCAAGGCATCGCAAACCCTATCGCGATGATACTTTCGGCCGCGATGATGCTTCGCTTCGCCCTTGGTGAAACGGCGGCGGCAGACTGCGTAGAAAAAGCGGTAAGAGCGGTTCTTCGCGACGGATACAGGACAAAAGACATCGCAAAATTCGGCGCCAAAGAAATCTGCACTACGAGCGAAATGGGCTCGATCATCAGCGACTACGTGCAAAAAGTATGATTGACGATACGATTACGGCCGCGCTGATATACGAGCAACAAGGGCTTCGCGCCGAGGCGATGGAGATTTATAAGAGGGTTTTGGAACGCGATCCCTCTAGCGAGGACGCGCTCGCCGCACTGCGTCGCCTAAACACCCAAACGCAAGGCGTGAATGCCCAAATGCTCGAGTTTTTCGTATCGCTCTCGCCGGATGCGGAGGTCAAAATCAGAGAATTCAAAAGGTGGCTTATAAAAATATGAAAAATCTAAGCGATATTGCCAAAGAAACGCTCGATAAAATCAATGCCGAAATGCAAAACGAAGCGGATTCAAATTTGAACGAAAACGTTTCAAATTTGAATACGACTAGTTCAAATTTGAAAAGCGAAACCGTGCAAAACGCGAGCGAGACGACTTCAAATTTGAATGAAAACGGCGGACTCATAGAAAACGAGCGCATATTTCTCACAAACGTCAAAGAACGCCTTGGCGTGCTTTTTGAAGGACTTAACGCCGGAGGCGAAAACACCGAGCTCAGGCTTGATTTGACGGTGAAATTTTTAGAGTTTTTGCTTGCAAACGTCGAAAATAGACTTAAAAATCTTCCGCGCTAAAAATCTTCGCGCCCTAAAATCCGCCCTAGCCCCGCTCACTTCGCGCGCGTATTTTGTGGGAGGCTGCGTCCGCGACGCTCTCGCGGGTCTTCCTTGTCACGATTACGACGTCGAGATTTACGACATCGCTCCCGAGCGCTTTGATGCGCTGATGGCGGGGCTTGGCGCGCAAGGCGTCGGCAAGAGTTTTTTTGTCTATAAACTAGGTGATTTCGACCTCGCCCTACCCCGCAGCGAGCGCAAAGTTAGCGCGGGGCACAGGGGCTTTGAGGTGCGCTACTGCGGCGATGAGAGGCTGGCTAGCGCGAGGCGAGATTTTACCATTAACGCGATGATGGTAAATATTTTTTCAGGCGAGTTACTCGACTTTCACGGCGGCCGCGAGGACTGGGCGAGAAGGACTTTGCGCGTAGTAGACGACAAAACCTTTGCGCAAGATAGTCTGCGCGTGCTTAGAGCGGCGCAATTTTGCGCGAGATTTGGACTAAAAATAGAACCAAAAAGTCTTGAAATCATGCGAAAAATAGACATCGGCGATTTGAGCGCGGAACGCGTAAGAATCGAGCTT
>ONQI01000041.1 GCA_900319915.1 uncultured Campylobacter sp. | reverse complement strand
TCGGTTTCTAGTCCCAACAAATATCCGTGCGCGAGCTGATAGCATGGATAAGCAAGAGACAAAACGCAAGCCGCGCCGCAAAGAGCCAAGAATTTACCGCCGTCGCGTTTAAAAAATTCAGGTGGGCGAATGAAATTCGAAAAGTTAACGAAATTTGTATCTGCGCAGTATTTCGCGTAAAGGCAAGCCAAAACGTGCATGAGGCTTGGGTCTAACTCTTTTTGGGCAATTTTAGTCGGTAAGATAAAGTCTTTTGTTTCTAATAAAATGCGGTTTTGTACGAATTGCGCGAGTCCCGGGATCACGCCGATTTGTGTGCCTAGATAGACTTTTTGGATATTTAGATTCGTGGTTTTACTGACGCTGCTTAGCAGGTCTGAGACGTAATAAAACACATCGTCTAATATCGGCGAGGCTTCCTCGCCAAGTGCGCTCACGCCACCGCTTTTCAAATTTGAAAGAAATTCTTTGATTTCTTTGCGTGCACCCGTGAGTTCGCCTAGCCTGGCGTTGATATAGCCAAGGTTGTAACGTCCCAAAGAGCGGGTTTGGACGAGCTCGCCGTCTTTGTAAAGAGCGAGTAGGGCGTCGTCTTCCCAAAAATAAAGAAATACGTCCGCGCCGTTTGCGGGGAGAGCTTTGGAAGCATACGCCGCGCTAAAAAGTTTCGCCGCAGGCACGTAAGCGTCAATATATTTTGATTTTTCTACCAATGCGGCGAGAGTGCCGTCGATTTCGTTTGAGGGTGCTATGAAAACGTTGTAATAGCCGTGTTTGTCTTTGAGCGGCTCAAATTTGACCATATAATCGATTTTTTGGTCTAAGGAGAGCTCGCGGTACGCTTGCTCGTAAAGCGTGCCTTCCACTTCGTCTGCGGGCGTGCCTTTGCGCACTTCAAGCGTGGTAAAAATCAAGTCTTTTTGCTTGATATAACCTATCAAAAACTCGTCTTTTTTACTAATCGAATCGAAATCTTTTGGTAAAAGTTTATCGCCGTCGAGTTCGAATGCAAGGTTTTTGTCTGCGTCGAAACTAATGATTTTCTTCTGTTTTTTTTGCTTTTTAATGAGGTCTTTCATCTCAAAACTTTATAAAATTTTTGGCGTCTATTTTACCTTAAAGTTAATTAAATTTTAATTAAATATTAGATTGGCCAGGTTAACCAAAAATTTCATACTTTTCAAAGAGCGCGGGGTCGTCTTTTACGAGTCCTCGATTAATCAAATTTGAAACTACTCCCGGCGAGCAATCCGTCGCCTTTGGCCAGCCGCGAGTATAGCCCTCTTTTTCATCTTTCGCGGTCGCGTCGATGATAATCAAATTTGAATTAAGGACGCTTATATCGCGCTTGGCGTCGATATTGTTTGTGACGCGCCAAACGAGCATATATGGGTTGTTTGCTCGCGCGTCCTTGTCTACAAAAATTACGATTCTAAGGCGTGGCGCGAGCGATTCAAATTTGAAAGCAAACTCGCGAATTGGGCGCGTCTTATTAACGCGGACTACGCAAATAGGATTTTTGGTATTTGTGAAGTATTGCTTTGCCTCTAAGATTTCAGGCGCGAGCTCTTTAAGCTTCGCCGTCAAATTGTCGTCCCCAAGCAGAATTGGCGCGCTTGTCGAGTGGTCTTCGCTCGCGTCTATACCTAGCTTGCCCCCAAAACAAGAATTCGGGCTGGCGTGGTCGAGTTGATCGCAAACACCCTCGCTAACGAGCATAGAGCCCGCGCCAAAGCGGTTCAAAACAAACTCGCCAAGCGCGACAAAATCGCTCAAACTCGGCGCGTTTTCGGGCACGAAAATCGCGTGCTTGACAAAGCTCATTTGCCCTACGCCCCAAAACGCGTGCATGAGCTGTTTGGCGTGCGCCGGGTATTGGGCGCGAAATTTCGCTAAAATAAGGTTGTGAAAAACGCCGTTTTCAGGCATTTTGTAGTCGATTAGCTCGGGCGCGGTCGTTCTAAGCAGCGGCAAAAATATTCGCTCGGTCGCCCCGCCCATATATTTATCTTCCAAAGGCGGTTTGCCAACGACCGTCGCGCTAAAAATCGCGTCTTTTTTGCGCGTGATTTTGGTCACGTGCATTACGGGGAAGGGTTCGATTGGCGTATAAAAGCCCGTGTGGTCGCCAAAAGGTCCTTCCGCGCGAAGTTCGGCGGGATCGACGTAACCCTCGATGACGTAGTCGAGGTCGTAAGGCACGTAAATATCGTTCGTGAGCGATTTGACGAGCTTTGCCGGAGTTTTTTTGATAAAACCATAAAGCATGAGTTCAAAGACGTTTTTGGGCAGCGGAGCTTGACCGCACCAGATATAGAGCGGATCGCCGCCGATACCGACGGTTACGGGCATGCGCTTATTCGCGCGTCGATACTCCTCGAAAAATCCCGCTGCGTCTTTGTGGATTTGCCAGTGCATGCCAAGTTCGTTTTCGCTGTGAACCTGGAGACGATACATACCGAGATTTTGGTGCTCGCCGTCTAGGCTGCGCGTATAAATCTGTCCCATGGTGATAAACTTACCGCCGTCACCTTCCCAAGTCTTCAAAATTGGCAGATTATTCAAATTTGAATCCATTTCGATTTCTTGACACTGCCCGCGCGTCCCCAGGCGGCGCGGGAAGATTGAGCGTAGGTTCAACAAATACTTAAAAAAGTCGATTTTTTCGGAGAACGAGCGCGGTTTTTTGGGCTTAGTTAGCCGTTCGATTTCACTCGCTATCTCGTCCGCGCTTCGCCCTAGGGCTAGTTCTAACGCGGCTTTGGAGCCGTAGAGATTTGTTAGCAGAGGTGGGAGCTCTCGTCCGCGCTCGTCTACAGGATGTGTAAAAAGTAAGGCTTTGGAGCCGTTTTTCTTGACCTCGATATAGCTGAGATGAGCAATTTCAAGGTCGGTGGAGACGGGCTCGCCTATGATTCTCAAGAGACCTTTTGCTTTTAAAATTTCGATAAATTTTTGCATATTTCACCATTCAAATTTGAAATTACTAAATTATACAAAAATTTCGCGCGTTTTTGTAGAAAATCGTTATTTTTTCTCTACGTTTACCTTTCTTTTAGTGAAATGTGATATAATCACAGAAGAGAAGAAGAGGGGGTGGCTCTTATGAGATTCGTTCTTGTAATTTTGCTCGGAATTGCCTCATGCTTTGCGGCGTGCAAAGAGCTTGCCGGTTTTGGCAAAGAAGTGCTTGTCGCGGATTTTTGGGACGGCAAAATTGCTTATGCGGATATAGACTCACTTCACGTCAGGGATTTGGACTCGGGCAAAGATATTTTGGAGTTCAAATTTGGAAATGATAAAATCACCGCGGTCGCCGTTATCCAAAATAGCGTGATAGCGGGCTTCGAGAGCGGTTCGCTTGTTTACTTAGAAAACCTCTCGCGACTCGCGAAGACGCAAACCTTGCTCCTAGATCCTGTAAAAACGAGAATGTCGGAGCCAGTAAGCTCGGTTTTGCGATATGGCGAAAAGGGCGACAAGATCGTGCTTACGCTGGGTTCTAAAAAAGTCGCCACTTATGATTTAATAAATAAGATTTACAAAATTCACGATATAAATCTAGGTTCAAAGGTTATCTCCACCGCGCTTGCGGGTGAGAATTTAATCGTCTCGTGCTTCGATAGGCGGATTTACAAAATAAACTTAAATAACGGCGAAAAAACTCTCCTCGTCCGTGCGCCGCAAATAGTGAGCGCACTCGCGGTAGATGGCGATAAGGTCGCCTTTTCTACGATAGACGGACGACTAGTAATAAACGAAAAAGAGCTCAAATTTGAAAGCGAAATCGCCTCGTTAAATTTGAAAAACGGGTTAATTATCGCGGGGTGTGCTAATTCAAATTTGAAAGTGCTAGACGCTAATTCAAATTTGAAATACGACGAAAAAATCACGCATGAAAGTATAAAAAAGGTATTTGTTTATGATGGCGGCGCGCTCGCGATTTCGTGGGGCGGCGAAGTGGTTTCGTGCGATTTAAACGACAAACAAATTTAATAAATCTTGTGAAAGGAGAACAAATGAGTAGTTTACTAAAAACTTCACTCGCACTAGGCGCTGGACTCGCTATGGCGGCTTCTAGCGCATGGGGCGCAAGCGAACTGGAAACTATCATGAAGTCGCGTAACTTGACTGAAAAAGACGTCTTAGCAGCCGCTAAAACCTATCAGCCAAGCGGACGCAGAGACGAATATATCGTATTTTCGTCAGGAGGTCAAAGTGGCCAAATCCTAGTCTACGGCGTGCCGTCGATGAGGATTTACAAATACATCGGCGTATTTACTCCGGAGCCTTGGCAAGGTTACGGCTACGATAACGAGAGCAAGGAAATCCTCGCTCAAGGCGCGATTCGCGGTAAGCAAATCACCTGGGGCGATACTCACCACCCAAATTTCAGTGAGAAAAACGGCGAGTACGTGGGCGATTATCTTTTTATCAACGATAAGGCTAATCCAAGAATCGCCGTTATCAATCTTAAGGATTTCGAGACCAATCAAATCGTTGTCAATCCTATCATGAAGAGCGACCACGGCGGTAGCTTCGTCACTCCAAACACCGAATACGTCATCGAAGCTAGCCAATATGCCGCTCCGCTCGATAACGAATATCACCCGATAGAGGAATATGAGGCGGTTTATCGCGGCGCGATTACCCTATGGAAATTTGATTATCCGAAGGGCAAAATCGACGTGAAAAAATCATTCTCGCTCGAGCTTCCGCCGTATATGCAAGACCTTAGCGATGCAGGTAAAGGCGAGTCTATGGGCTGGGGCTTCACCAATAGTTTCAACTCGGAAATGTACACCGGCGGTATCGAAAAGGGCTTGCCGCCGTTTGAAGCGGGCATGAGCCGCAACGACACCGACTATTTGCACGTTTATAACTGGCAAATCCTAGAAAAACTCGTGCAAGACCCTAAGAATTACAAAATCATCAACGACCACAAAGTCATTCCTATCGACGTGGCGGTCAAAAATAACGCTCTATTCCTAATCCCAGAGCCAAAGAGCCCGCACGGCGTGGACGTGAGCCCGGATGGAAGGTATATCATCATCGGCGGTAAACTAGACACTCATGCTAGCGTTTATGATTTCCGCAAAATCAAAGAAGCCATCGACAAAAAAGACTTCGTTGGCAAAGATCCGTTCGGTATTCCTATCATCGATATGAAAAAGACTTTACACGGACAAGTCGAGCTAGGTCTCGGACCTCTACACAACGCGTTTGATGAAAAAGACGGTATCATCTATACTTCACTTTATGTGGATTCGCAAGTCGTGAAGTGGGATTATAAAAACCTCAAAGTCCTAGACCGCGTAAACGTTCACTACAACATCGGTCACCTTGATACCATGGAAGGCAAATCCGCTAAACCAAAAGGCAAATATGCTTTGGCTCTCGATAAACTATCGATTGATAGATTTAACCCGGTAGGTCCTTTGCATCCGCAAAACCACCAACTTATCGACATCACCGGCGCTAAAATGGAGCTCATCTACGATATGCCTATTCCTCTAGGCGAGCCTCACGACGTCGTATCTATCGCCGCTAGCAAGCTTACCCCTGCGGTAACTTACAAAATGGGCACCAACTCTCGCACCGGCATGGAGTCTAAAGGTATGACTCTCGCGGGTCAAGAAAGAATTGAGCGCAACGGTAATAAAGTCGATGTTTACGCAACCCTAGTGCGCAGCCACATCAACCCGGAGCACATCGAGGTAAATAAAGGCGATCACGTTACTATTCACCTCACAAAC
>ONQI01000094.1 GCA_900319915.1 uncultured Campylobacter sp. | reverse complement strand
CCAAAAAAATCGCCACCGTGCTATCTAAAATCGACCCCGCTACCGCCGCCGAAATCACACAATTATTGCAACAAGACGAACTATTTGTAGATAAAAACGCCACGGACGCGAACGCGACCAAATAATAAAAACCTTCGCTTTTAATGCTTCTAATTCAAATTTCATTAAAAATCTGTTCAATATTTGAAATTTTACAAAATATAAAAATATAATTTCAATCTTTTTGCAAAACCGTTCAAACCCCCTAAAATTGTGATATTTTTGGAAATTATCAAAAATCACAATCCCAATTTATTTATATAGAAAAGTAATTTTAAGCGATTTTTTGAAAATCCCAAAATTTTATGATATTATTGCGCCAAGCGAATGGAAAAAGAGCGAATAGGGAGAAATAAACTCGCTTTTCACCACTTAGCCCAAATTTGAATTAAGTCCGAGCCGTTCGGACTTAATTCAAATTTGAAATACTCCTCCCGCGAGATTTTAAGTTTGACGCACCGCGTCGTTTCGTTCCTTGCTATTTTTAGACGCGATTTTCTCGGCGAGATTTTCTCTACTCCTTTCTTATCTCGCCGAAATTCTCTTACAAAATCCGCATTAAATTCAAAAAATATTTTAAAAACTTTTAAGCGAATTTCTTTTATAATAATACTAATTCTATTTTAGTATTATTAAGGAGAACATATGTTCAAGAAATCACTTTTGCTAGTCGCATTGTGTCTCGGCGCAAATGCCCACCAAATAGTAGCCCAAAACGTCGGCACAAACAAATACGAAATTAAGTTCTGGGCTCACGGAACTTTTGAAAGCTATGCTAGCGAGCAACTTATCGCCGCAAACGGATACGACGAGAATTTAAATCCCATCAAAACGGGTATCGACTATAAGTTTGACAAAAAAGACGAAATCCCAAGCGTGCTCACGGCAAAAGTTCCCGCCGTTATGACTAGCGTTTACGACGCGGGATACTGGGTAGAAACCGACGAGGGCGGAAGTTTTGTCAAAGGTGGCAAAAATAGCGCCAAAGGCGTGGTTTACGGGCAATCAAGAAGCCTAAAAATCGGTAAAACCTATTTTTCGTGGAACGAAAAAATGCTAAAACCGGTCGGTTTGGATTTCGAAATCGTCGCTCTTAGCAATCCATTCACACTAAAAGACGGCGAAAAACTACCCGTTTTGGTACTAAAGGACGGCAAAGCGTCGGCAAATACAAAATTTGAAGTAGGACTTCACGAAGATTGGGATATTAAAACAAACAAATTCGGCATAGCGTTAATCCCGGTCGAAAAAGGGTTAAACGTCATCGCCGCAAAAAGCGCGAAGAGTGAGTTTAACGATCCTAACGCGAACAAATTGCTAATCCAAACTTCAATCACGTTTAACCGAAAATGAGAGCTTTGATTTTTCTTCTAGTGGCGTTGTCGTGGGCTTTTGCTCACGGCATCAGCTACAACGTCACACACGGCGAAGCCACAATTATAAGCGCGAATTTTTCGGCTTCCATCCCCGCAAAAAACGCCAAAGTCCGCATTTATCAAGGCGATTCGGCTCTTGCTATGCAGATTGCCCAAACGGATGAAAACGGTAAATTTGCCTTTTTACCGCCAAATCCCGGAAAATACCGCGTGGAGCTCGCGGCGCAGACCGATCACGGCGAGCATAAAATCGATTTCAATATAGAAATCGACAAAAATCTAGGCGTTTCGAGCTACGACGAGCTAGCGTTTGTAAAATATCAAGGAATTCTCAGCGTCTTGGGAATTTTGTTTGGTTTTTTTGGCGTTATAGCTTTGGTAAAAAGCAAAAAAGCGGCGAAATAAAGCGGGTTTGGCGAGATTATATTTTCTCGCCAAACTTAGAATCCCTTCAAAAACTCCACGATTTTGTTTGCGGCGGCTTCGTTAAAAAGCCTTATCGCGCTCGCGCTTGGTATCGGCGCGTTCGAATCGCCCGTTTCTAGGTTGAGATTGGTCGCGTAATCCTTGCCGTTCGCGCTTATCATCACGGCGATTTGCGCCATATAAAAGAACCGTTTTTCATAGTAACGGTAGTCTTCGTAAAAGCCAAATCCCATATATTTTTCGCGCAAATGAGCGAACGCGAGCGGCGAGAGTGGCGGCATAATACCCACGGACGCGGGATCGTAGCGCTTAAAAGAATTAATGCGGAAGTAATTCAAATTTGAGCGAATGACGATGTCGGCCTTGGCGTTCAAATTTGAATCGTCGCCCTCGCCTATTTTCAAATTTGAAATTACTTTGTATCCGTTCGCGTTTAGCACGGCGGCGAGCACGTCGGTGAAGTTCCCCTCACTAGCGCCCGCGACGAGAGCGACTTTGTTACCTTTGGGTTTTTCCGTGATAAACACGGGCGCCGAAGTGCCCACGAAGACGTCAAGTCCTGGATGATGAGCCGCGCAACCCGCAAGCAAAAAAGCGAGCGCGAAAACGCCCGCTAAAATCAAATTTGAAACAATATTCAAATTTGAAAGCCCGCGTAGACGGGCAAATAACTTTAGAGGGGCGCGGCGGATTTCCCCGCTCGCAGGGCGGGCTTTACTCGCCCGAGAAGTCAAATTTGTAATCATAGTATAATTCCTTTTTTAGAATTATACTATGATTTTTGAATTTTTTTGTTGATAAAATACACCGCAAAAAGCACAACGAAACTAATCGCAAGCATAATCGCCGAATAAATATGCGCTAGTTTGTAATCAAGCAGCTCGACCGCTTCGTAAATCGCGATACTAGCGACTTTGGTCTGCCCGCTTAAACTTCCACCGACCATCAAAACCACGCCGAACTCGCCTAACGTATGAGCGAAACTGATAATCACCGCCGAGACGAGGGAGGGTTTGATATTTGGCAACGCCACGCACAAAAGCGTGCGCACACGACCCTTGCCAAGGCTATAACTAGCCTCTATAAGGGAGTTTGGAAGGCTTTTAAAGCCCGAGAGCATGGGCGAAAACATGAAAGGTAACGAATAGACGCAGCTTGCAATCACGAGACCGTAAAAGTTAAAAACGAGCCTAATGTCGAAAGCTTGCTCTACAAATTTGCCCAGAGGCGAATAGGGAGAAAGAAAAACAAGCATATAAAAGCCCATAACGGACGGTGGAAGCACCAAAGGAAGCGTGATAATGGCTTCTAACGCGGGCTTGGCGGCAAATTTTGCCGCGCTAAGCCAGTACGCTAACGGCACGCAAATAACAAATAAAATTAAACTTGAAATGGCGGCTAATTTTATAGATAACAAAAAGGGCGTAAAATCAATCATTGCGCGCCTTTTTGATGCTGATTTTAAACGCCTTGGCGCTGAGTATCACGTCCTCGCCCACACGAAGATTTTCAGCCTCCGCGGGACTTAGAGCGATTTCGTTCATTTGTTCGCCTACTTGCAAAGTCGCGACGTAAATCCCATCCTCGCGCACGATATCTAAGACGCGAGCCGGAAGACTGAACTTCTGCGAGCCGCTAAACTTGCCAAAAACCTCGTGCGGCGTGCCCTGCGAAGTGATTTTGCCCTCTTGCATAAGATAGACTTTGGAGGCAAGTTTATACACCTCGCTCACGTCGTGGCTGACTAAAATCACAGTCATGCCAAATTTGGCGTGGATTTCTTTCATATAATCTTGCAAGCGCGTTTTTACCTCGCTATCAAGTGCGGAAAACGGCTCGTCGAGCAGCAACAAGCTAGGTTTATTCATAAGGGCTCTAGCTAAGGCGACGCGTTGCTTTTGACCGCCGCTAAGCTCGTCGATTGCGGCATTTGCCTTGTCCGCAAGACCCGCGATTTCTAGAAGCTCGCGTGCGAGAGCTTTGTCGTTTTTGGCATAAAGCAGATTTTTTAGCACGGACATATTTGGGAAAAGCGCGTAATCTTGAAACAAAAAGCCGATATTGCGCTTTTGAGGCGGGGTGAAAGATTTACCAGAGAAATACACCAAATCGCCGTTTTTCGCTTCGCCTTCGTCGGCTCTCGCAAAGCCCGCGAGCACTCTTAAAAGAGTCGTCTTGCCGCTACCGCTCTTGCCAAAAAGCGCGACAAAATCGCCCCGCTCCACCTCTAAGCTTGCGTCAAGCGTAAACGCCTCGCTCATTTTTTTCTTGCAAGAAATACTTATCATAGCACTTCGCTCACGTATAGTGAAGTCTCGCTCACGAGGGCGGTAACGGCGGTTTGTGGTTTCAAATTTGAGGCTAATTCGCTAGGAATTAGAGCTTCAAATTTGAAATCATTGTTTGAGAGCGTGAGAGCGGAAATAATCTCGCCCTCTGTAATTTTTTCGATGATTGCTGGGATTTTGTTGTGGGTGAGAATATTCAAATTTGAACCCTCGGCTATCATCACGTCGGCGCTTTTGAAGCCGAGTTTTACCTCGCCGCCGACCTTTAGCCCGCTAGGAATCTCAAGACCCAGCATAACAACGCGCCCAAAAGAAGCGGAAAAGGCGATTTCGCACACCTTTCCCGCACTTCTGACGCTAAGAACCGAAGCTTTAAAAGTCATAGCCATATTTTTTGAAGATTTCGTGACCTTTATCGCCTAGGATAAAGTCGTAGAATTCTTTGGCGACTTTGTTATTCTCGCCTTTTTTGAGGATAACCATCGCTTGATCGATCGGACTATAGAGTCCCGCGTCGATTAGGACGAAGTCTTTGCCTTCTTTGTACCCCGCCATTTTTGGATTATACATCGCGCTTGCGTTGATGAAACCGACGTCGCCCGCTTTGAGAGTTTGGCTAAGAGCTTCGCCGATATTGCCCGCGGTTACGATTTTGCTTTTGATGACCTCGTAAACGCCCGCTTTTTGGAAAGCCTCGATAGTGGCTCTACCGTATGGGGCGGTCTCGGGGTTTGCCACGATGATAGTTTTGACTTTTGGATCTTTCAAAACTTCCAAACCTTTGCCAAGGTCAAAGCCGCGCACGCTTAGCATGGCGACTTTGCCGCGAGCATAAATCTTGGGCTCAGTTACGGTAAGATTTGCGTCGGCTAGCTTTTGGGCAAATCCGACGTCGGCAGACATAAATACCTCGTATGGAGCGCCTTCTTTAATTTGGCTAACAAGTTTGCCACTGCTGCTTAGAGTGACGTTTAGAGCGTCGTTAGGGTGGACCTTCGCCCACTCGGCCTTAATACTCTCAAAAGCCGCCGTTACGTTGGCGGCTGCGGCGATACTAACCTCTCCTGCAAACCCGTAAGCACACAAAGCTAGAAAAAGTAAAAACTTCTTCATTTATTTCCTTTCTTTTTTGGTGTTCTTGCTATTTTAATTTTTGCTATTTTTAGTTCAAATATACTAAGTATATTTTTAAGGTTACGCACCGATAATGACGTCGCTAGGATTTACAATTAGCGTTACTTCATCGCCTTTATTTATACCAAGAGCCTCCGCGCTCTCGTTAGTAATGATAGCTGCGGCCTCGTATTTCCCTGCAATTGTGGTAACTACTTCGCTATTTACCGCGCCTTTTTTGACTTCTTTAACGCTAGCTTTTAGTTGATTGGCGACTGAAATTTTAAGGTCTGAGCCTTTTGCAACAATGACGTTAGGAGCTTTGAAGATAAACGCAGCTTCTTTGCCGGCAACTAAACCAAGAGCGTCCGCGCTCTCAAGAGTTACCATCGCTCTGATTTCTTCACCGTCGCCAAGTTTCGCGATAATTTCACTGTTTACCGCGCCTCTTTTGACTTCCGCCACTTTTGCGGTAAGTTGGTTCCTTGCACTTAGTTTCACGCTTTACTCCCAATAAAATATGTTTGAATTTTGAATTAAGAAATTCTGCCAAATCTTTGCTTAAAAATTGCTTTTTTATGCTTTAAATTATCTTTTTATATTTTGCGCTTTCAAATTTGAAAGCGAATTCAAATTTGAATTATGATATAATGGCTCAAATTTGAAAAAGAGGCAAAATCATGGAAAACATGGAAAAAATCGGGCTAGTCAAAGCTTCCAAACTCACCTCCCCAAACCCCGTTTCGCTTTTTTGCACCCTGCGCCCCGACGGCGGAACAAATATGGCGGCGATTTCGTGGTGGACTTTCGTATCGTTCGCGCCCGATCTTTTGGCGGTCGCGATGATGAAAAACGGATATTCGGGCGAGCTTTTTCGCGCAAGCGGCGAAGCTATCCTCACCGTGCCCGGAGTGAGCTTGCAAGAAATAGCGCTAAAATGCGGCACGAGCACGGGTCGTAAAACTGATAAAATCAAGCAATTTGGTATACAAACCATGCCTTTTGAAGGCAGCCAAATCCTCGTGCCAAAGGGCATTCGTCTAGCGCTTCACCTAAAACTCAAAGAATATTATCCCACAGGAACGCACTATTTGCATATCTGCGAAGTAGCGAGCGCGTGGGCGAACGAGAATGTGGAGGCGGTGTTTGCGTACAATGGGTATGAAAATATAAAACCTTTGCATTAACTAAACGGCTTATCTTTTGCGCGCTTTTTGGCGAGCATCGCGGTCGACTTCGCTGGGACGGACTAAACGCCCTCCACAGTAAAGCGAACGCGTGCAATCCGCCGAAATCGCCCAAAAGCCAAGCCGCGAAATAAGCAAAAAGCGCAAAGTCGCGCTATGCGCCGATAAGGATATCGCTCGGATTTATGAGCAAACTCACTTCCGCTCCCACGCTTAGGCGCAGTCCTCGCATGGATTCGTTGGCGATGATGGACGTGATATGCTCGCCGCCTTTTAGTTCGCAGATGACTTTGGCGTTGACGCTGCCGATTTTAATATCAAGTACGCGCGCTTTTAGATAGTTGCAAGACGCCACCGCCCCCGAGGCAAGTAAGACGACCTTGGGAGCCTTAAAAATATACCAAACTTTGAGCCCTTTTTCTAACCCCATGCGACGTTGGCTCGCTATCGTGACGGTAGCCTCGAGTGCATCGCCACTTGGCAAAGAGCCTACTATTTTGCTATCGACCGCCCCCTCTTTGATATCGGTAATCTCGACGTAAAGTTGGTTGCGAGCCGAAAGTTTAAGATCTATAGCGCTCAAATTTAATTCTTTAAGACCTCTTTTTATAATCTTGGCGACGTAGATATTTTGGGCTTTTGAGATAAGTTCGTATTGACGTAATATTTCTTTGGCGCGCGCAGATAAATGGCTACCGCTATTTTTGCATTTGCCGTGGGCGCGCACGACAAGCGGCACGGGCACGGATGAATTGATAGCATCGATAAGATCCCACGCGGTTTTATACGAGAGACCCGCTTCGCTCGCGGCCTTGGTGATGGAGCCAGTTTCGTCGATGGCGCGAAAAAGTCGCATATTTCTAGGATTT
>ONQI01000085.1 GCA_900319915.1 uncultured Campylobacter sp. | reverse complement strand
CGTCCATATCGGCTTCGCTGATGGTAAAATCTAGCTCGGCGTTAATTTTTTGGTATTTTGGGTTCGCCGTTTTTGGCAACGCGACGAGACCGAGTTGCAAACAGTATTTTATCGCGATTTGCGCCACGCTCACGCCGTAGCGTTTCGCCAAATCCGCGATTTGCGGGTTTTCGAGTATCGAGCCGTGACCAAGGGGCGAGTAGGCTTCGATAGCGATATTTTCGTTTCGGCAAAAATCGATAAGCGCAAAAGGCGTATTTCCCACGTGCGCGAGGATTTGATTGACCGCGGGGCGCGTGGAGGCGTGGTCTAGGATGTTTGCCAGGTCGTTTTCTAAGAAATTGCTAACGCCGATGGCGCGCAGTTTGCCCTCTTTCATCGCGTCTTCTAGTGCGCGATAAGCCTCGAGGTTGCCTTTTTCGTAGCGGTTTGTAGATTGATTGACTTCGCGCCAAGGTTGCGGGCTGTGGATAATCATAAGGTCAAAGTAATCAAACCCCGTTTTTTCTAGGCTTTCGTCGATAGAGCGGCGCGCCGCGTCGTAGGTCTTGTGGTCCGCGGCGACTTTGCTCGTGACAAAAATCTCGCCTCTAGCCAGCCCGCACTCGCGCACCGCCTCGCCCACGCCGCGCTCGTTGCCATAAGACTGCGCGGTATCGATATGACGGTATCCAAGAGCAATCGCCGAGCGCACCGCCGCGCCGACTTCGGCGTCTGGTATCCTCCACACTCCAAGCCCTAGCATAGGCACTTCCACGCCGTTATTTAGTTTCAAATTTGAAATAGCCATCGTTTCTCCTTTTGTTTGATCCGAGGGCGAATCCGCGCCCTCCGCAAATATTCAAATTTGAATGAATTATAGCGAAATTTGAAAGCGAACGATAGAATAATTCTGCAAAATCCTTGCCTAATCTTGCAAAATGATTTCAAATTTGAATTATTTTAGTCCCATCGCTTCTAGGACTTTGGATTTTTCGTATACGCCCGTGAGTTTGGAGATTTGCTTGCCGTTCGCGTCAAAGCTCACGGTTACGGGCGTGCCGCCGATACCGCCCACTACGTTTTGCAGATACGCGACGGATTTTGGGTTTGAGGTGGTGGGGAAAGAAACTTTGCGCGTGGCGAGCACGCCAATATCGCGATCAAACCCCAAAGTATCGTCCATCACGCCATACACGCGCGCCTCGTTGTGTTCGGCTAGGATTTCGTTGATAGCCGGTATTTGGTCGGCGCACTCGGTGCAAAGCGTGCTAAAAAAGAACAGCGCGAACGGTTTACCCTCAAAGCCTTTTATTTGCAAAGTCTTGCTCTCGCCGTTCCACACAGTATCAAAGCCGTTTTCGTCGTTGAGCGCCATATGGTGCTTGGCGCCCTTTTCGCCCGCGCAGCCGCCCAAAAATCCGCTCGCGAGCGCACCCGCTAATAAAACGCTCGCAAATCCCCGCCCAAACTTCATCTTAGACGCTCGATTTTTTCTAGTCTGCCGTGGTGCAAACGCACGACTTGGTGCGCGAACCGCCCGAGTTCTTCGTTGTGAGTGACGAGAACGAGCGTCTTGCCCTCGCCTACTAGGGTTTGGAATAGTTCTAGCACGATTTGCTCGTTGGCTTCGTCGAGGTTGCCCGTCGGTTCGTCGGCGATGATGATATCAGGCTCGTTGATGAGCGCGCGAGCTATGCAGACGCGTTGTTGCTCGCCGCCGCTAAGCTCGCTGGGACGGTGAGTGGAGCGGTGAGCGAGCCCCACTTTTTCCAGGGCGGCGAGAGCGGATTTTTCATCGACCGCGCTGTGGTAGTATTGGTTTAGCATGACGTTTTCGAGCGCGCTAAGGTATGGGATAAGGTGAAATTGCTGAAACACGAGCCCGATTTTTTGGCGACGAAAATCGAGTATTTGCGCCTCGTTTAGCGAACTCGCGTCCTCGCCGCCTAGCAAATATTTACCGCTTGTGGGCGCGTCCATGAGGCTTAAGATATTTACTAGCGTGCTCTTGCCGCTACCGCTGGGCCCCATGATACTCACCCATTCGCCTTTTTGCACGCTAAAACTGATATTATCTAGCGCCTTAACCTCGCCAAAATACTTGCAGATATTTTCAAATTTGAGTATTTCCATGTTATTCCTTTAATAAATTAGCCAAATTTGGATTGAGCGATTTTTTGATAGGATAGTAGCTCGCAAGCGCGGCAAAAGCGAGACTAAGGACGAGAGCCGCGCCAAACGAGACCAAACGAAAATCAACCCCGCTCGAAAATATGAGATGTCCTAACAAAATCGCGAGCAAATATCCGACGAACGCGCCCGCGAGCGAGCCCGCCAAACAAATCGCAAAAATCTCGCTTATAACGAGTCTAAGCACGTTTTGCCCGCTCGCTCCGATAGCGCGAAGAAGGGCGAATTCCTTGACGCGCGAAAGCAAAATCGAGCTAAGAGTCGCGTTGATACAAACAGACGCGATAAAAAGCACCGTTAGCCCCACAAGCGCCATGAGAAGCTTAATTTTTTCAAGGATTTGACCTTGGGCTTTGGAGATTTTAGACACGGGCTCAAACCTCGCTCCCTCGCCCGATAAACGCGCGGAAATCTCGCTCAAAGCGGCGTAATCCCCGCTCACTATCGCCTCGGCGTAACTGATTTGACCTTCTTTGCCAAAAATTTCTTGCGCGAGTTCAAGAGAGATAATGAGAAGTCCGTCTTCTTTTTGACCGTCGTAGACTATGCCTTTGACGCGGACTTTGTGAATTTTGCCGCTTTTGACGCCGCTGATTTCGAGCACGTCGCCGACTTTGGCGCCCGTTAGTTTAGCGAGATCCTCGCCGATGAGAGCGTTTTTGTCGTCAAAATCGACGCCGACAAACTCGCCGCTTTTGAGGTCGAGAAACGGCATAAGAGCTTTCAAATTTGAAAAATTCACGCCCATCACGACGGCGTTTGTAACGCCTATATTCGCGCTGCCAAAAAGATAAAACGCGCTAGATTTCAAATTTGAAATAGAGCTCAGTTTTTTTTCAATATCCGCTTCGCTAAGGTGCGCGTTTTCTAGGTTTTCGGGGCTTACGACGAGGTTTGCGCCGTATCCGTTTAATTCGCTACCGACTTTG
>ONQI01000152.1 GCA_900319915.1 uncultured Campylobacter sp. | reverse complement strand
CTAGGGTAAGCCGCTTTGCCCCCGGGAATATAAAGCCCGGCGCGGTCTACCGGAGTAACCTTTTGACCGAGCGTCTCGCCATGCTCGCCAAAGCTGAGCCATGTTTTTTCGAGCTGTTTTTCGTGGTAGGATTTAATGCGTTCATATGCAAGCGTGAGCGCTTCGCGGAGTTTTGGCGTGAGCGCGTCGTAAGCGGCTTTCATTTCGGAAGGCTTGATAGCAAGGTTGCCCTTAACCTCCCATTTGTCAAATTTGAATATCTGTTCACAAAGCGCCTCATCCCCGCGCGCGCGAATATCCGCGATGATGCCTTGCACGATAGGCATGACGCGCTCCATATCGAGGTTCGAGCGATTTACAAGAGCGTCAAACTCGCCTGTAAACCCGGCGTCGGTAGAATTTAAAATCTTCATTTTATCCCCTTTTATATCATGTTTTTGCGTTTATAGCGTTCTTTTTGGCTAGCCACGCCACCAAGACCGCCTTGATGAATATAAATAATCTCGTTTTTAAACAGTTTCAAATTTGAAAGCAAAGTAAGCCAGCCCACCGGATCGTAAATGAGTTCAAACTCAATGCCCGTCTCGTTAAAAAGTCTCGTATAAACGTCTGCGAACTCGCGGTATAAATCGCCAAAATAATATTTGCGAGGAGGCGGCAGGATTTTGACGCGAGAGACCGAGTCGAGAGCGGAGATTTGCGCGCCCAAATACGCCGCGTCGCCCACTACCGGCGCCGTGTATACGTCGCATTCGGGGAGATTTCGCGCTAAAAAAGCCGCGCTCGTACCGGTCCCGCTAGGCAAAAATACGTCAAATTTAAGTCCGGTTTGGGCTATATACTCGCGAATCGCGCGCGCCTGGCTCGCGAACCCGATCTCGGCAAGCGGAGTATGCACTCCCTCTGGAATAAGCAGATTTTCACCGTAAATCAAATTTGAAAGTTCACGAGCAAGCAAAGCCCGCTCTTGCGCTCTGGGCTCACCGCCCCGAAACTCCGCGCTTCGCGGCATTGCCCAACTTGCGCGGGCTAAATTTTCAGTTTTAGGATTCAAATTTGAATTATCCGCGCCGCCGCTCAAATTTGAAATAGCAAACTCGTGCGCGGCCTTGGCGCGATCCTCGCTCGCGTAAATTCTCATACCGTTTTTTAGTGCCAAAGCATAGTTGCCGCACGGACTCCCTCGCAAATGCGCGCTAATATGATTCGTAAAATATACAAACTCCAGCTTGCGGCGCTTAGCAAATACGCTCATACTCGCCATAGCGTTGCTTTGCGACGAACCCCAGCCCACCACGCGCTTCACACCGTGCAAGGGGGCGTTCGAAAAATACTCTAATTTTCGCGCTTTGTTACCGTTAAAATCTCCGTCGATGAGATCGTCGCGCATAATATGAAAATCGCGCTCCGCGAAGCGCACGAGATCGAATCTACTTGCCACTTTGCTCCAAAATCCTCTCGATCTCGCGAATAGCGTTTTGGTCTTTAAGGCTAAATTTGATTTCTATACGGCGCGAGGCGGTGGCATCTTCTTTGCCGTCTACGAGGATCAGGTCGCTAAAACTGCGGCCGATGGCGACGAGGTGCTTTTGGAGCTCGGGATTTTTGTAAAACGAATAAATAAAGTCCATCACGGCAAATGCGCGTTTTTGCGAAAGATTGAGATTATATAGATAAGTGCCGTCGCTATCGGTATGCCCCTCAATCATGATTTTATCGACGTAGGGCTTGATTTCCGGGCTTAGCAAAATCGCTAAGTAATCGTTCATTATCTTACGAAGTTTGGCTTTGGCTTCGTTTTTGAGCGTAAATGAATTAACGTCAAACAACACGCCCGAAGGCAATGTGAGCGCGCCCGAACTTGGGTTTATGCCTATGTCGTCGCCCATTTTAGCTTTAAGGCCAGCGATGACTTTTAGGCGTGTGGAGCTAAGGTTCTTGAGGCTTTCTTTGGTGGCGCGAAGGTCGCTCAAAAGCAATTCGTAATCCGAGTTTTTTTGCGCTAACGCTTGCTCTAGGGCTAGGATTTTCTCGTCTTTATCAACTATAGCAAGGCTAAGCGCGGAGTTTGTCTCATTCATGTCGCTAAGGTCGCGACTCGCGCTCTCTAAGGTCTTATTCAAGTCGTTTACGCGGGTGTTTAGTTTGCTTAATCTCTCGCTAAAAAGCTCGTTTAACGCGTCGAGCTTGAGATTTTTATCTTGCGCGGCGTTTAGTTGGCGCATAAATTCTTTGATGGCTTGCTCTTTTTGATTGAGCTCGGAATTGGCGCGTCCCAAACGCTCCATTTGCGCGTTGAGCTCGCTTTTAGCGCGGGAAAGTTCGGTTTGAGTGAGGACGTATTTGACGACCACACCGCCTACGACGAGGATAAAAACAAAAAGCAATCCAGCCATCAAATCGGCGTAGGATATCCAGAAATTCGCCCTTTCGTCGTTGCTGCTATTTATTTTCATCGGCGAGATCTTTTCTTAGCGTGGCAATGAGAGCCTGCGTGTTAGGCGTAGATTTTTGGTTTTCATCTGCATTTTCACTCTCGCGCTCGTCTGTTTTTAAATTTGAATCATCGCTCGCGGCCGCAATGTTTAAAGCAATGGTACTAGGTTCTCCATCCACGTTGGCTTCTAACTTTCTAAGTGCTTCGTTAGCATCCGCATCAATTTCGGCTATGCTTTGTTTAAGTTCTTCGATAAGCGCGAGGCTTTCGTCCCCCTTGTTTCCTTCGTCGACAAATATTTCTTTAAAGGCGTTCATACCTTCAAGCATACCACGCCTAAAGCCCTCTAAGGCTTGTTTTTGTTTTTCTAAAATTTCAGAGCTAAATATTTGCAAACTAGTTTCAAATTTGTTTATTTCTCCGCCAAAATCACCCACGCTACGTTCAAGTTTACCGATTCTTTCATCGCTAAAGCTTTGGAGCCTAGCGTATTGCTCGCCAAACTTAAGCTGCATTTCTTCGATATGTTGATTAAATTTATGCAAGACATTAATGATATCGGCATGCACGCGAACGAGATCTTTTTGATCGCGTTGGGTTTTAAGTAAGGTATCCATGGTTTGCTTAATATGCTCGCCGCTGAGTTTAATTGCATTTTTTTCAGTATCGAGAAGCTTTTCAAAGTTCTTGTATTTGCGCTCAACCATATGATCAAGCTCGTCAAAAAAGCTTTCGTTGCTGACATATTCAAAAACTTTGCCGATTTTTTGGAAGCTACCGAGACTTTCTTGCATATAGCGACGATTGATTTCGGCGGGTGCCCAAAAGAATTGTTTGGTTGAAATCTTTTGACGACCGACAATTTTTTTAAAACGGCTAATACCAAAACGCTCGAAAAATATCCACCAAAGCGCTAAAAAAATACCGTAAATCGAAACGTAAAACGCCGTACCCACGCCGCTTAGAAGCGTGGAAATCTCGGTTTCTAGCGCGGCGGTGTCTGAAGAGCTAAAGTTTGGCATGGTAATAGCGATAGAGATAAAAGTACCTAGAATTCCCAGCATCGGAAATACGCCCGCGCCCACACCGGCAAAGTTTTCATTGCGAACGCCGACGGAATAGTTTTCAACAAAATCGTCAAAACTTGCGTTGGACTTGGTATCTTTACCAATGGTTAGAAGAGTACGCATAATATAATCTTTTAGTTCTCGCTTAAACTCGCCACTTTGTTGCTCAAACACACAACACCCATACTCTGCGTTGTGGCGAGCGAACAAAAGCGCGACCAGCAAAATCACGCCCATCATCACTATCGTGTGAAGCCCAACCGCAAAATTAATAACTTTGAAATAGCCAAGCACGAACGGTACATAAACCACAATAGGCAAAAACACGATTTTTAAATACACAAGAAAGCGTTGACGATCGCCGCTTTCGGGAAGCGCAAAATCCTTTAAAAATTCGTTTTTGTCATCAAGTGCCATATGTTTGCCTTTTTATTGTTTAATTTTAAGATTATTCGTTTCAAATTTGAATTACGGGCGCGCTCATAATTCAAATTTGAAATACCGCTCGCGGTTCAAATTTAAAAAAGGGCAGGTTTTAACCTACCCTTTTATTCAAATTAACCGATAACTCAGTCTGCACAAAGCCAAACCAACATCGCAAAACGCGAATTTTAGAGGTGGAGTCTCAGTCAAAAAGCACGTTTGCATTACGCTATGGAATTAAAAACTAATTTCTACCAACGCAATTTAGGTTTTCAAATGCGCGCTCTAACCTTTTTACCATGCTTTCCTCGCCAGCTCTAAGCCATTTACGAGGATCGTAGTATTTTTTGTTTGGTTTATCGTCGCCCTCCGGGTTACCGATTTGAGCTTGCAGATACGCGCGATTTTTCGCCTCGTAGCCCCTCACACCGTCCCAAAACGCCCATTGCGTGTCGGTATCGATGTTCATTTTTACCACGCCGTAACTCACCGCGTCTTTAATATCTTTCTCTTCGCTGCCGCTACCCCCGTGGAATACGAAATTTACGGGCTTTTCTTCGCTAAGACCAAATTTATTTTTGATATAGTTTTGCGAATTTTTAAGGATTTCAGGTCGCAAAACGACGTTACCTGGTTTATAAACGCCGTGCACGTTGCCAAAGCTCGCCGCGATGCTGAAATTGCGACTAATCTTGCCAAGTTCTTCGTAAGCGAACGCCACGTCCTCCGGTTGAGTATAGAGTTTAGCATTGTCGACGTTTGTATTATCCACGCCGTCCTCCTCGCCACCGGTTACGCCAAGCTCCAGCTCTAGGCAGATGTCAAGCTCGTCGAGTTTTCCCAAATATTCCTTGCAAGTAGCGATATTTTCGCTCAACGCCTCTTCGCTAAGGTCTAGCATATGTGAAGTAAATAACGCGCGGCCAAACTTAGCCTTGTGCTCGCGGCTAGCGGCGATGAGACCGTCTATCCAAGGAAGCAATTTTCGCGCCGCGTGATCGGTGTGAAGCACCACGGGCACGCCGTAGCTAGCAGCCAATGTATGCACGTGCATAGCCGCCGCCACACCGCCGATGACGTCAGCCTCGCAACCACACGCCTTACCGGCATAAAAGCTTGCTCCGCCGTTGCTGAGTTGAATAATAACGGGAGAGCCGACTCTCGCAGCAGCCTCCATCACGGCGTTCGCCGAATCGCTCCCCACGACGTTTACCGCAGGAATTGCAAAACCCTCGCTCTTTGCGTATTCGTAAAGTTTGGTTGCCTCAGAGCCAGTGAGAACGCCCGCAGGCACGATATCTAACGCTCCCATTGTTTATCCTTATTTATATTCGATTTTCGCGTTTTTCTTTAGGGTATCG
>ONQI01000090.1 GCA_900319915.1 uncultured Campylobacter sp. | reverse complement strand
GTGGAGGGTCAACCCGCAAGCGGCGGTCCGGGGTTGATTTTTGTCTCGCTTGCCTCGCTGTTCGCGCAAATGGGCGTTATCGGAAACGTTCTTGCAGTTATGTTCTTCTCGTCCTTGCTTTTCGCGGGCGTAACTTCGGCGGTATCGATGATAGAACCGTTCGCGCTTTACCTTATCAATCATTTTAATTTCAAACGCAAACAAGCTCTATTTTATATAGGAATCTTCGTTTACACCCTCGGTATTTTGTGCATTTTCTCATATTATGGCGAAACGGCGGACTACCTCAGCATCGCCGCGGGCGCGATAGGCAATGCCAAAGCGATTCCATTTTTTGACGTTTTGGATTATTTTACTTCAAATATTCTTATGCCTCTTGGCGCGCTCACGTTTAGCGTGTTTGTGGGTTGGTTTTTAAAACGCCGCGCGTTATACTTACTATTTAGAGAATTTATGAATAAATTTTGGTTCAAAATCTGGTATTTTGCTCTTAGATTTGTCGTGCCTATCGCGATTGTCGCCATAGGCGCATATCAACTCGTTAAGTAATTCAAATTTGAAAGGGAGAACAATGGCAAAAAAATATATAGACGTGATGGATACCACTTTTAGAGACGGTTTCCAATCTGTTTTTGGAGCGCGTGTGGCGATGAACGACTTTTTGCCCGCGGTGAGCGCGGCTAGAGAGGCGGGTATCACGCACTTTGAGTTCGGCGGCGGGGCGAGATTTCAAAGTCTTTTTTTCTATCTAAACGAAAACGCGTTTGAGATGATGGACAAATTCCGCGAAGCGGCGGGCAAGGACGCAAAACTCCAAACCCTAGCGCGCGGCGTGAACACCGTTACTCTCGATACGGGAAGTCGCGAGCTTATCGACTTACACGCCAAAATGTTTGCCAAACACAACACCGATATTATCCGCAACTTTGACGCGCTCAACGACGTCGAAAACCTCAAATACAGCGGCGAGCGCATTACTCACCACAAAGTAAAACATGAAATCACCGTTACAATGATGGATTTGCCGCCGCGCTGCACGGGCGCGCACGACGCGAAGTTTTACGAAAAAATCCTACGTGAAATCCTAGAAAACGGCATTCCGTTCGATAGCGTGTGCTTCAAAGACGCGAGCGGCACTTCTAGCCCCGCAAAAGTCTATGAAACCATCAAAATGGCTCGCAAGCTCCTAGGCGATGACGTGCATATCAGACTTCACACTCACGAAACCGCGGGCGTTAGCGTGGCTTGCTATCTCGCCGCGCTCGAAGCGGGCGTCGATGGTATCGACCTAGCCGCGGCGCCTGTGAGCGGCGGCACTAGCCAACCGGATATTCTCACTATGCTTCACGCCGTGAAGGGTCGCGACTACGACCTTGGCGGACTAGATATCGAAAAAGTCCTCAAATACGAAGAAGTCCTTCGCGAATGTCTCAAAGACTATTTTATCCCGCCGGAGGCTATCCAAGTAAGCCCGCTCATTCCATTCTCTCCTATGCCGGGCGGCGCGCTTACAGCCAACACTCAAATGATGCGCGACAATAATATCTTGGACAAATTCCCCTCAGTCATCCGCGCTATGCGCGAAGTCGTCGAAAAAGGCGGATACGGCACGAGCGTCACGCCTGTGAGCCAATTTTATTTCCAACAAGCCTTCAATAACGTCATGTTTGGCGACTGGAAAAAAATCGCTCCGGGATACGGCAGAATGGTACTAGGCTACTTCGGCAAAACTCCGGTAGAACCGCACCCCGAAGTCGTCGAACTGGCTAGCAAACAACTAGGACTAGACCCTACTAGAGAAAGCGCGATAGATATCGCGGACCGCGACGAGACCAAGTCCATCGCTTATACTCGCGCCCTACTCGAAAAAGCCAAAATCGAAACCACCGAAGAAAATATCTTCATCGCCGCAGCTTGCAAAGAAAAAGGCATAGACTTCCTCAAAGGCAAAGGCAAAGTCATGACTCGCAAGCTCTCGGATATGGCGGCGGCCGCTCCAAAAGGCGCTAGCGACGCGAACAAATTTAGCGTGGTCGTCAACGGCAACAAATACAACGTCGAAGTCGCCGATGGATTTGATAATTTCGCCATTACTCCGGTCGCGGATAAAAAAGAACCCGCCAAACCCGCAGCGAGCGAAAAGCCAGCCGCCAAACCAGCAGCCAACGGCGCGGAGAGCGACGAAGTGCTAGCTAGTATGAGTGGTAGCGTCTTCAAAGTCCAAGTCAAACCGGGCGACACCGTGGGCAAAGGTCAAGTCGTAGTCGTGCTAGAAGCCATGAAAATGGAAATCCCCGTAGAATCGACCAAACAAGGCATAGTAAAAGAAGTCCTCGTCAAGCAAGGCGACGCCGTGAGCGAAGGCGACGTGCTTTTGCGCTTCTAATTCAAATTTGAAAAG
>ONQI01000169.1 GCA_900319915.1 uncultured Campylobacter sp. | reverse complement strand
TGCAATTTGGAACTTTATCGCAAGGGAACTTCTCTATAACCACCCGGATATGGTAGACGAGAAATTCGTAAAAGAGCACTGCGTGTTCTCTACAGGTTTTGCGGACGTCGGTTACGGTCTTAGAGAAAACATCAACCACCCTAAATATCGCCCAAGCGAGCTAGACACCGCCGCTAAACAAAAATCAAAAGTTATTAGCGAATTCGAAGGTGTCACACTTGCATACCTTGGTATGAAGGCCGGCGACACTATGGAAAACAAACATAGCGCCCAAGCCGCTAATCACTGGCTAATTAGCTTTGAAGACTTCAAAAAAGCGCTCGAGCCTTATACGCTAGACTTCACGGCTAGACTATGCAAAGGCGATCCAAACGAAGATCTTGAAGAATTCAAGAAAAAACTTCAAGCTCTTGCGGATTACTACATTGAAAAAGGTCGCAAAGTTGTTAGCTTCTGGACAATGGGCTTCAACCAACACTCACGCGGTACTTGGGTAAACGAGCAATCTTACATGATTCACTTCCTACTTGGCAAACAAGCAAAACCGGGCGACGGCGCGTTCTCTTTGACGGGGCAACCATCTGCTTGCGGTACCGCTCGCGAAGTCGGAACTTTCTGCCACAGACTTCCTGCCGATATGCTCGTAGCAAATCCGGGTCACAGAAAAATCACGGAGAAACTATGGAAATTGCCTGAGGGCACTTTGAACCCTAAACCGGGCGCACACTACGTCCAAGCGATGCGCGACATCGAAGACGGCAAAATCAAATTTGCATGGGTACAAGTCAATAACCCATGGCACGACACCGCTAACGCAAATCACTGGTTAAAAGCCGCTCGCGAAATGGATAACTTCATCGTCGTCAGCGATCCATATCCGGGAATCTCCGCAAAAGTGGGCGATCTAATCCTCCCTACCGCGATGATTTATGAGAAATGGGGCGCGTATGGTAACGCCGAGCGCCGCACACAACACTGGAGACAACAAGTCCTTCCTGTCGGCGACGCGATGAGCGATACATGGCAAATGATGGAACTTTCTAAACGCTTCAAGATTAAAGATTTCTGGGGCGAAGTAAAAGTAAATGACAAACTTACTCTTCCAAGCGTGCTTGACAAACTAGCAGAATTTGGCTACACGCCTGACACTAGCCTTTACGACCTTCTTTATGCAAATAAAGACGCTAAGAAATTTGCCGCAAAAGACCCTATTATCGCGGGCTTTGACTGCACCGAGGTATTTGGCGACAAGAGAAAAGTCAAAGGCGGCGACGGCAAAGAATTCAAAGGCTGCGGCTTCTTTATCCACAAATATCTATGGGAAGAGTATCGCGCGTTTGGTCTCGGACACGGACACGACCTTGCAGACTTCGACACTTATCACAGAGTTCGCGGTCTAAGATGGCCGGTTGTTGATGGTAAAGAAACACAATGGCGCTTCAATACCAAATATGACGTATATGCGAAAAAAGCCGCTCCGGATAGTGATTTTGCATTCTACGGCAACGCGAAAGCCGCCCTACCAACGGGTGATTTGAAAGCTCCTACTTCGGGCGACCAAAAAACTTCTTTGGCAAACAAAGGTAAGATTTTCTTCCGCCCTTATATGGATCCGGCAGAAGTGCCTGACGAGAAATACCCTCTATGGCTCTGCACAGGTCGCGTGCTCGAACATTGGCACAGCGGTACTATGACTATGCGCGTTCCAGAACTATTCCGCGCGGTTCCTGAGGCTCTATGCTATATGAACCAAAAAGACGCTGACAAAATCGGCGTAAAACAAAACGAAATCGTTTGGGTAGAATCTCGCCGCGGTCGCGTAAAAGTCCGTGTAGACTTGCACGGCAGAAACGTTCCGCCAGAGGGTCTAGTATACGTGCCGTGGTTCGACGAGAAAGTGTTTATCAACAAAGTAACACTAGACCACACTTGCCCTATCTCAAAAGAGACAGACTACAAGAAGTGCGCAGTAAAAATTTATAAGGCTTAAGACATGCAAAGACGCGAAGCATTGAGTTTGATCGGACTTTTGGTCGCCGGCGGTCTTGGATATAAGGAATACGCTCACGGCCAAGATAGGATAAGGTTGCGCCCGCCGGGCGCTTTGAAAGAAAGCGAATTTCTTTCTAAGTGCATTAGGTGCGGACTATGCGTAGAGGCCTGTCCTTTTGATACGCTCAAGCTAGCCGAGCTTACAGACAACGGAGTTACCCTAGGTACTCCGTTTTTCGTGCCAAGACCGATTCCTTGCTATATGTGCGATGATATTCCTTGTACCGTGGCTTGCCCTACTGGCGCTTTGGATACGAAGTTAGTTTCCGATGAAGACGGTAAGCTAAATATCAACAAAGCCCAAATGGGTATAGCGGTAGTCGATACGAAGACTTGCGTGGCGTATTCTGGTATCAGATGTGACGCGTGTTACCGTGATTGCCCGGTGCTCGATAAGGCTCTTAGGATAGAATACAAGCACAACGATAGAAC
>ONQI01000089.1 GCA_900319915.1 uncultured Campylobacter sp. | reverse complement strand
TTCAAATTTGAAACCCTCAAACGCGAACATTATTTCAAATTTGAATATTAAGCCCAAACTCGCTAAAATTGCGTTTCAATTCAAATTTGAAAGGAGCAAAATGGCTAAAAATAGCAATTTACACGAAGCGAAAGCAAATAAAAAAGATGAGTTTTACACTCAGCTTAGCGATATTGAAAACGAATTAAAGCATTATAAAAATCACTTTAAAGATAAAGTTGTATTTTGCAACTGTGACGACCCCAAAAAGTCAAATTTCTTTAAATATTTTGCCTACAATTTTTATCCGCTAGGCTTAAAAGAACTTATTTGCACTTGCTACAAGAACGCGAGCGGCGAAGAATTTAGCGCGGCGACGTCGCTATTTGGTTGCGAGAGAGAGAGAGAGACGAAGTCGAGAAATCGTGCTATTTCATCTATAAAGGCAAAGATGAAAACGGCGCCGCGCTAGATACGGGCGACAAAATAGATGCTTTTATCGATAGACTGCAACCGCTTCCCCTAAATCACGACAAAAATTATCCCGCAGGCGATTTTCGCTCCGCCGAATGTATAGAACTACTCAAACAATCCGACATAGTAGTAACCAATCCGCCTTTTTCATTATTTCGCCAATATGTGGCGCAACTCGTGGAATATGAGAAAAAATTTTTAATCATAGGTCATCAAAACGCAATAACCTACAAAGAAATTTTTAAACTGATAAAAGAGAATAAAATTTGGCTTGGTATAGGTTTTAGGGGCGGAGCTGGTCATTTTATAAATGTTTGTTATACTGATTATGCGACTGCTGGAAATCATAAAGACGGTATGATACGAGTTTCTGGTGTAAATTGGTTCACAAATTTAGAACATAAAAAACGACACGAATTTTTAGAAACCATTTGGGAATATGCCAAAAACCCTGAAAAATATCCCAAATACGATAATTACGATGCTATAAACGTAAATAAAACGGCTGAAATTCCACTTGATTACGATGGCGTTATGGGTGTGCCGATAACTTTTTTGGATAAATATAATCCCGAGCAGTTTGAAATCTTAGGCGCAACCGAGAGCGAAGGAAAAGGCGCCTCAAATGGTTTATGGTATCCAGAGAGCAAAGTAGCCCAACCGCTTGTCGATAAAAAAAGAATTTATAAAAGATTATTCATTAAAAACAAAAATCCACAAAAGGCTTAAAATGAAAATAGAACTTCAAAAAATTACTATAAGAGATTTAGTAAAAGGATATTTCAGAGACGAGGAAAGCGGCGAAGTGCGCGGATTTGACGGCAAACTAAATATCCGCCCGAAATATCAACGCGAATTCGTGTATAAAGACACGCAAAGAGACGCGGTAATAAATACTTGTCTTTGGGGATTTCCGCTAAATACCATGTATTGGGTCAAAAATGACGAGGATAACTACGAAGTGCTAGACGGACAACAAAGAACAATCAGTATTTGCGATTTCGTAAATGGGGATTTTAGCCTTAGCAAGATGAGCTTTAAGGCGAATTGGGCTAGTAGCATAACTTCGTTTTTTACTATGCCGCAGGATAAAAAAGATGAGTTTTTGGATTACGAACTGATGATTTATATTTGCGAGGGCGACGATAGCGAAAAATTAGAATGGTTTAAGACGATAAACATAGCGGGTGAGGAATTAACGCCACAAGAACTCAGAAACGCAATATTTACTTGTGAATGGCTTAGCGCAGCGAAAATCAAATTTAGCAAAAGAAATTGTCTAGCCGTCCAAAAAGGCGGTAAATATCTCAAAGGCGACCCGATAAGACAAGATATATTGGAAAAAGTCATATCGTGGAAAGTAGGCTCAAATAAGGACGAGGACATAGAAAAATATATGGAGCACCAAAAGCGAAACAGGATAAAAAACGCGGACGAATTATGGGGATATTTTTCAGCCGTGATAGATTGGGTAGATATGAAATTCCCAAAATACAGAAAAGAAATGAAAGGCGTGGAATGGGGTTTGCTTTATAATCAATACAAAGATCGAGAACTAGACGCGAACGAACTTGAAATCAAAATCGCGGCGTTGATGAAAGATAGCGAAGTCCAAAAGAAAAGCGGCATTTACGAATACGTCCTAAGCGGCGACGAAAGGCGACTAAATCTAAGGGCGTTTGACGACAATACTAAGCGCGAAGCCTACGAAGAACAAGGCGGGATTTGTAAAATATGCGGAAACAAATTAGAAATCGAGCAAATGGAAGCCGACCACATCACACCATGGAGCGAGGGTGGCAAAACCGTGCGCGAAAACTGCCAAATGCTCTGTCGCGATTGCAACCGCAGAAAAAGCGATAAGTAATTCAAATTTGAATAAACCACGCCGCATGGCGCGGGATTTTGCTATAATTCAAATTTGAAAAGGAGTAGCGAGATGATTAAGATTTACGGAATGCCCACGTGTCCTTATTGTGACTTCGTTCATGAGCAGATTAAAGGGCGGGAGAGCGAGTTTAGATATATAAATATCGCCGAAAATATCAGAAATATGAGCGAGTTTACCAGGCTTCGCGACGTAGACCCGGCGTTCGCGCACAGCAAAGAAATAGGCGACGTGGGAATTCCCGCTTTTGTCTTGGAAGACGGGAGGATTTCGCTAGATCCCGCAGACGCCAATTTAGTAGAATATAGCGGCGCGTCCGCCTGCTCGCTAAGCGACCACGAAAACGGGAGAAAAGGTTGCTAAACCCGCCGTCCGCCCAAGCAAACAAGACGGCGGTTAATTCAAATTTGAAATCCAATTCAAATTTGAATTAAGGCTCGCGAGTAATTATTCGAGGGTCAAAAGCAAAGCCATTTTGAACTTGCCGACCGCTTTTACGTCGTGTTTTCCATTCTTTTCAAACACGAAGTTCTCACCGGCTTTGATAGGATAAGTTTTGCCTTCGTAAAAAATCTCCGCCTTACCCTCCAAGGCAAAAACCATAGCTTCGCCCGGCGCGCTATGCTGACCCAAGCTGCACCCATCATCAAAACTCATAACTACAAATTTGAGATTTTTGTTGCGAACGACGTCTTTATTGACGATTTTGCCCTCAGCATACGGCACCAAATCCGCCAAAGCGAATATTTTGTTGAGCTCTATATTTTGCATTTGCGTCTCCTCTGGTAGTGTGATTTGCGTATATACCGCGCCATGCTTGCCGCCCTTAGTGCCGAAGTTTAACCCGGCTTCTATGACTATACAATCCGCGCGAGAGAGAGTAAAAACTTCGTCTTTTTCGCGCCTAAGCAATATTTGCGTATCATTGCTAGCTCCGATAAGCAAAGCTGGGCATGGATAATGCTCGGGGCTAATATCTGTGTCTTTGCCTAACGAAAAATGCGTAATCGACGCGTTTTCGCTCTCAAAGGTTTGCTTAGAAACAGTGCAGCCCTCAATCGGAACGTTATCTTCGGCGATAGTGAAAATTTCGGCGATTTTTTCTCTCATAAATAATACCTTTTTGGTCCGAAATTATAGAGCAAAAAAATAAATAAAAGTCAAATAGATTGAAATAATTTTGATAATCTATATTATTTTAATTATAAAGTATTAAAAAAGACAGGCAAAAAACCCGCCCGCGAGTCGCGAGCGGAAACGGCGAGAGCCGCTAGAATTCTTGGGTAAATTCGTAACCTTTTGCACCGAGCGCCTTGCAGATTTGCTCTTGGTGCTCCGCGCCCTTGGTTTCAAGCGTGATAGTTATCATCGCGTCACCGTAAGCGAGTTTGGTCGAGAAGCGGTCATAGTCGATTTTGACGATGTTCGCGTTCGCGTCGCGCAACACCTCGGTGAGTCCCGTAAGCGCGCCCGGCTTGTCTATAAGCGTGACGTTGATTATCATCTTGCGGCGCGATTTGATTAGACCTTTTTCGATAATGATATTGAGCATTTGCACGTCGATGTTGCCGCCACTGAGCACGAGTCCGATTTTTTGCCCGCTTTCAAATTTGAAACGCTTTTCGAGCAGCGCCGCCACAGGAGTCGCGCCCGCGCCCTCGACGACGACTTTTTGCTGTTCGAGTAAATAAAGGATGGCGTTGGCGATTTCCTCGTCGCCGACTTGAACGATGTCGTCGACGGTTTCCAAAATATGTCCTAGCGTGACTTTGCTCGCGTCCCTAACGGCGATACCGT
>ONQI01000083.1 GCA_900319915.1 uncultured Campylobacter sp. | reverse complement strand
TTTTCCCACAAAACTCGCTCGATAACCGCGCTAAGAGCGAATGCGAGAGCGAGTGAAGCGATGATGGCAAGCAAGGCGAAAGAGGCAGGCGCAAAATACGCAAAAACCGCGGCGAGAGTGGCTAGAGCGGCGAAAAATCGCCAAACTTTGGGCGTAAGGACTAGTCTATGACTAAGACCACGCGTCCAAAGCGCCAAAGCAAAAACCAAAACCACGCTTACCGCAAGCATGGCAAGCGGGTTTAGAAAAATCGCCGCTAGTGCAAACGCCGCGAGCGGCAACGCAAAATAATACACATGCCAACGCGGACGCGTATAATGAAAAAGCACGCGCGAAAACTTGTAACTAAACCACTGGAGCGCGGTAATCAAGTAGTACCCGAGCCCCAAAGATAGCAAAAAGGTAGCAAGCGTAGCAATCATCTCGCACCTCCGCAACAAGGGCAAAACGACGCGCTATCTTCATCGTCAAAGTCGGCACAATTCAAATTTGAATTATCCTCGCCCGTTTTCAAATTTGAAAGTTCGGCTCGAATAGTATCTGCGATAAATTCGCCGTGCGATAGAAAGAAAAAGTGATCGCCGCCGAGCGGATAAAATTCGCTATTTTTGATAAGTCGCGCGATTTTTCGACCGCTAGAAAGCGGCGTGGCGGTATCGCTTTCGCCCCAAAAAATAAGCGCGCGTCCGCTAAATGCTTCAAATTTGGGCGAGAAGTCCTCGTCGACCACGTTTTTAAGCGTTTCATACATCACACGGCTCATTCCCGCGACGTCTTTGGTGGCAAAAAGCCTGTAAAAACCGCCAAAACCGAGCTTTTTAAGCGTTTTAAAAATAGCGATCTTTGCGCGAACGGCGAGCGGCTTTTGGCAAACTATGCCGGCGCTCGAAAGCAGCGCAAGAATCGGCGGATTGAGCAGTAGCGCGACTTTACCGCCAAAACTATGCCCCGCGATAACGAGCGGATTTAGTCCCGCCGCTTTGATAAACTCACTCACGATAGCGGCGTAATCGGCGCTAGTAAGCGGTCCGTGAATCTCGCTACCGCCAAACCCGGGCAAATCGAGATAGATTTGACGAAAGTCTGCAAAATGCGGCGCGAAGGCTTTTTGCATGAGTTCTTTGTTAGCACCCCATCCGTGTAAGAATAATATTTCGCGCGAGTTCAAATTTGAATTATTATCCGCACTTGGTGCGATGATTTCATAGGAAAGCGCGTATTTTTCGCCGCCAAATGCGATGATTTTACTTGCCATCTTCTTCCTTTTTGCGTTTCGCATCATAAAATGCTTCTAGTAACACCACCGCCTCGCTAAGGCGTTCGTATTCGTCCATATTGAGCAATACCGCCTCAAAGCGATTATTTTTGACGATAAAAGCGCGTTTCATTTCCGCGCTGGACACGCGCGTGAGAATCTGGCTAAAATTGCGAACAACCTCGGTTGCCGTGAAAACTTCGTCTTTGCTAAATGTCGCCACTTCGCCCTCCTTACACATAATTTTACGCAAAATGTTACGCAAAAACGGCTTAAAAAACGCTTTTTTAAAGAGGAAAAATTAAATTTGAATAGTCAAATTTGAAACGGTACTCAAATTCGAACTAGCAAAGAAATGAGCGAAGTGATTTTTAGGCTAGTTTGCGGGTTGCGAGCGAAAACGAGCGCAGCGGCTGGGCATGAAGCCCGCCCCAGCGATATTTTCGCAAACCTCCCGCAAAATAGTCAAAAAGCGCAAGCTCGCGTTAATTTTGCGTAGAGAGCATGTGAAGATAGCTATTTAGCGCCCCGATATACGCCTTCGCGCTCGCAGTCATCGTATCCACGTCAAGCCCGTGTCCGATAACGGTCTTATCGCCGTAAGCGACCTTAACGTCGACTTTAGCAAGCGCGTCTTTGCCCTTAGAAACCGCAGAAACTTTGTAGTCTTTGAGCTCGCCCACGTTGCCGCTCGCGCGATCTATTACTTTGAAAATCGCATCGACCGTACCGTGCCCCAAAGCCGCCTCCGAAATCGGTTCGCCGTCTTTTTTGATAGTAATCGCCGCCGTCGTATGTCCGAGCGTGCTAGAGGCGGTGGTGAGCGTCTCGATAGTGTAGACCTCGGGGATTTTGGCGATTTGAGCGCCGATGAGAGCGCGAATATCATCGTCGAAGACTTCTTTTTTCTTGTCGCACAAGTCTTTAAACTTGATAAACGCGGCGTTTAGCTCGTCTTCTGCGAGATCGAAGCCAAGCTCGATGAGTTTATCGCGGAAAGCGTGACGACCACTATGTTTGCCTAGCACTAGGTTGTTTTTGGCCGCGCCGATTTCTTCCGCGCTGATGATTTCATAGGTGCGGGCGTTTTTGAGCACGCCGTCTTGGTGTATGCCGCTCTCGTGCGCGAAGGCGTTTTTACCCACTATCGCTTTGTTAGGTTGGGGCTCGATGCCAGTAATACCCGCCACTAGGCGACTGGTCGCATAGATTTCTTTGGCGACGATATCGGTATGAAGCGGCGCGAGTGCGTCGGCGCGAGTGCGAAGAGCCATGACGATCTCTTCGAGGGCGGCGTTGCCCGCGCGTTCGCCCAGACCGTTAACGGTACATTCGACTTGGCGAGCGCCGGCTTTGATACATTCGAGCGTGTTTGCGGTCGCAAGTCCCAAATCATTATGATTATGCGCCGAAATAATGGCGCGATCACCGATAAAGTCACTCATTTCCTTAATCATCGCATAAATTTCGCTAGGGAGCATGAAGCCCACGGTATCTGGAAGATTTAACGTGGTCGCGCCCGCTTCGACCGCCGCCGCGCAGATTTCTTTAAGGAAGCTAATATCGCTACGGCCCGCGTCCTCGCAACTAAACTCGACGTCTTCGACAAAAGTGCGAGCGTATTTAATAGCGTCAACCGCGCGAGCGACGACTTCGTCCGGTTTCATTTTGAGCTTAAACTCCATGTGAATAGGGCTCGTGGCAATGAAAGTATGGATACGACGATTTCTAGCAGGCGCGATAGAATCGCCCGCAGCCTTGATATCGCGCTCGATGGCTCGCGCAAGACTCGCAACGCGTATATTTTCAGCTTGTTTTGCGATTTGGTTTATCGCGTCGAAATCCCCCGCGCTAGCCGCCGCGAATCCCGCCTCCATAACGTCCACACCTAGGCGCTCGAGTTGAAGAGCGATTTGGATTTTTTCCTCCGTATTCATCGACGCGCCGGGGCTTTGCTCGCCGTCTCTTAGGGTAGTGTCAAAAATAATAATTTTGTTCTTGTCCATTTTGTTTCCTTAATATTTCAAATTTGAAACTAATTGGTCGGCAAACCGACTACATAAGCCGAGGGTGTTCAAATTTGAATAAATCAAATTTGAATTATGAGGGAAAAATCACCTTTTCAGCAGGTTTAGGAGCGAAAGTTTGTAGATAAAAAGATAAATAGTTTTCATTTTTACTCCTTTTTGAGTTTGATATTTTTGGCAAAAAACATCACCCACACGCCGCGCACGACGCCATAAACGATATAGACGCTGATAGCCGCGGTCGCGGATTCGAGCGGATACACGTAAAGTAGTGAAAACGCAAGCAAAAGCGCGATAAGAAGGCGCAAAAAGTTCGCTTTGGCGTAGTTGATTTTTTTAAAACTTGGATAGCGGACATTAGAAACCATCAAAATCGACAAAACCGCCATAATAAGGCTCAAAATCCATTCATGCCCGTGCAAAAAGCCATAGTTTTCATAAATCCCAACCCAAAACGCCGCCGTAATCGCCGCACTCGGTATCGGCAACCCGATAAAGACGTTTGGTTCATAAGTGCCGGTCGTGACGTTAAAACGAGCGAGGCGAATCGCGCCAAAAACTACGAAAAGCGCGGCGACAAGCGAGCCAAATTTGCCAAACGTATGCCCGACGCTGAAATAAAATAACATCGCGGGCGCGACGCCAAAAGCCACGAGATCGGCTAGACTATCGAACTCTACGCCAAATTTGGAAGTAGTCTTTGTTAATCTCGCGACTCGCCCGTCCATACCGTCTAAAATAAGCGAAAAAACGATATAAATTATCGCTTTGTCATAATCGCCCCTAGAAGCGCAAAGAACGCTAATAACGCCCAAAAACGCGCTACTAGCGGTAAAAAAGTTTGGCAAGATATAAGCGAGTTTGGGGCGCGAATCTTGCTTTTCGCTATTCAAATTTGAATCCAAATTCGTATCCTCCGCACCGTTATTTTGGGCGTTTTGAGCGTCCAAATTTGAAAAAACCTCGCCCGCGCCGTTCAAATTTGAATTATTCACTTTTGCCTTCTTTTGCTTTTTCTATGTCGGCGTTTTCGTCTTCTTTTTCGCTTAAGCGAGTTGGGAGATTATTTTCATCCTCGAATTTTTTGATGATTTCGCGCACTTTTTCGCCTTCTATCGTTTCATCTTCGCTTAGGGCCAAAACCATCTCTTCTATCGCGCCTCGATATGTTTCTAACGTGTCTACGACGACTTTGTAACGCTCGTCCAAAAAGCCTTTGACGTAGTCGTCTAACTTGTGCGCCATCTCGTCGCTATAATCCTTAAGCGATTGACCGCCGTTTAGGAAAAGGTTACGTTGTTTTTCTAGTACCATGAGCCCCGCAACCTCGGTCATGCCATACATGCTGACCATTGCTTTGGCTATATCCGTGGCGCGTTCTAGGTCGTTGCTAGCACCGGTGCTGATTTCGCCGATGAAGACTTGCTCGGCGGCGCGACCGCCGAGAAGCACGTCAATTTTAGCAATCAGCTCGCTTTTTTGCATGAGGAATTTATTCTCCTCGGGCGTATTTAACGTGTAGCCAAGAGCCGCCACGCCGCGAGGTATGATGGAAACTTTCGTGACTTTATCCGCGCCCTTAGTAGTCTCGGCGACTAATGCGTGCCCGCACTCGTGATAGGTAACGATTTTTTTCTCTTTTGGATTGATGCGACGAGATTTCTTCTCGAGTCCAGCGATAGCGCGCTCTACGGCCTCGACGAGGTCTTGCTGCTCGATATGTTCTTTACTAGCGCGACCTGCTAAAAGCGCCGCTTCGTTGATGATATTGGCAAGATCCGCGCCGGCAAGTCCCGCCGTAAGTCTACCAATCTCGTCCATATCGACCTCGCTTGAGAGCTTGACTTCTTTGCTGTGTACTTTGAGAATTTCGACGCGACCTTTGAAATCGGGCTTGTCGACGAGCACTTGTCTATCGAAGCGTCCCGGGCGGAGGAGCGCGGCGTCTAGCACCTCAGGGCGGTTTGTCGCCGCAAGTACGATAACCGGACTCTTATCGCTATCAAAACCATCCATTTCGGCAAGAAGTTGGTTTAACGTTTGCTCGCGTTCGTCGTTGCCGCCCATCATCGCGCCCGCTGCGCGCGACTTGCCGATAGCGTCGATTTCATCGATGAAAACTATCGCCGGAGCTTCTTTTTTGGCGTTTTCAAAGAGATCTCGCACACGACTCGCGCCCACGCCCACAAACATCTCGATAAAGCTTGAACCCGAAACCGAGAAAAACGGGACGTCCGCTTCACCCGCCACCGCCTTAGCAAGCAAAGTTTTACCGGTACCAGGAGGTCCTACCAAAAGCACGCCTTTTGGAATTTTAGCGCCCAGGCGAATGTAACGATCCGGATTTTTTAGAAAATCCACGATTTCAACAACCTCGTCTTTGGCCTCTTCCACGCCTGCAACGTCGGAAAACTTAACCTGTGGTCGCTCGCTGTTTACGAGCTTTTTGCTGCTTCCCATGCCAAGAATCCCGCCGCCAAGGTTGCGTTGCATGCGGTTAGCCAAGAGCATCCAAATTCCAAAGAAAATAAATACAGGAATAACCCACGAAAAGAGTATTTCACTAAGCCAGTTCGACTCGGAATACGCGGAATACGTCACGCCGTTTTCTTCGAGGAGCGGCACGAGAGTTTGATCTGGGACTTTTTTTGCAACATAGGTCGCGCCGCTTACGCCTTGCGCTTTTACCATGGTTTGACCGATGGCGACGCTAGAGATTTCTTTAGACTTAATCATTTGCTTAAAGTCAGAATAACTCACGCTACGCGAGCTCGCGGTATCGACTATGCCGCTCATACCCTCGGGCGCGAAAGAGCGGAACAGCAAAATCATCACGATAG
>ONQI01000081.1 GCA_900319915.1 uncultured Campylobacter sp. | reverse complement strand
CGGGGGTTTTCGAGCCAAATTGACGGAAGTTTTGCAAATCGTCCATACTCACGTCGTATCCGCTGAGATAGAGATAGGCATAAAGCAACGAACTCGCGTGCCCGCCGCTAAAAACGAGACGATCGCGGTTGAGCCAATGCGGATTGCGCGGATTGTGGCGCAAGCGACTCATTAGCACGGTCATCACCTCGGCTAGTCCCATAGGGGTGCCAGGATGTCCCGAGTTTGCTTTTTGCACCATGTCGGCACAAAGAAATCTAATCGTGTTTGCTTGTTTTTGTTTCATTTTATCCCTTTAAATACGTATTCATGAGGTTTTGGACGAGCGGGGCTAGCGGCGAGTCGTTCAAATTTGAAATTATCTCGCGTTTTAATTCGTCGCGCGCCGCTATAGCGCCCGCTACGCCTAGGAGGTTGGTAAAGGAGTTTTTGGTCTCGTCGTTGCGAACGGGTTTGCCCGTCTGCGCTTCGCTCGCGGTCGCGTCCAAAATATCGTCGTGAATTTGAAAAGCAAGCCCCAATTTCAGTCCGATTTCGCGCGCTTTTTCGCATTCGACCTCATCCGCGCCCGCGACAATCGCGCCCATTTGCAAGCTCGCGGCGATGAGAGCGCCCGTTTTGTGGAGATGAAGAAATTTGACTTGCTCCAAATTTAGTTTTTGGTTTTCAAAATAGCAGTCAAGTGCCTGACCGACAACCATACCAAAAAGCCCGCCCGCCGCGCTTAGGATTTGGACGCATTCGACGATAACCTCGGGTTTCAAATTTGAATGTGAAAGCACGTAAAACGCGTGAGTATTTAACGCGTCGCCCGCGAGTATCGCCGTAACTTCGTCGTAACGCACGTGCAAAGTCTCCACGCCGCGCCTCAAATCCGCATTATCCATCGCCGGGAGGTCGTCGTGAATAAGCGAATAGGTATGCAACAGCTCAACCGCCATGGCGACTGGATAGGCGGTTTCTATATTCAAATTTGGATTAAGCGCGCTCGCCGCTCCTAAAAGCAATTTGGCGCGAAAATGCTTGCCGCCGGCTCGCAAAATCCAAGCCAAAGCGTCGTTGAAATGCGGATGAAAACTATCGACGCGCGGCAAATTTGAATTAAAATATTCTTCGAAAGTCATTTCGCAACCTTCTCAAATTTGATTTCGCAGGTCGGCAAAGCCGCTCTTTGCGCTCGGGACTCACCGCCCCGAAACCCCGCGCTGCGCGTGATTTGCTCGGCTGACGCGAGCGTAATTTTATCGGTTTTCCCGCTATTCAAATTTGAATTGCCAATCATCTACGCAACCTTATGAAAAACTGGAAGTCGTCGCGACTGACGAGGACGTGATTTAGGCGGTAATTGCTGAGCAATCGTCCGAGCGTGGCGAGGTTTGGAGCCTGAGTTTTGCCTACTTGCAAGATTTTATCGCCCGGCTCGAAGCCCGCTTTTGCCGCCGCACCCCACGCTTTTCGCACGACCATATTGCTATCCACGCTTAGTCCGTAACCCGTAAGCACGCTCACGTATTTCGATTGAGCGGGTTTTTTGGCACTCTCGGCGGATTTTTTGACAGAAGCCGTCTCGGTCGCGTTTTTGTCGGCTTTTGTCGCGTTGGCGTCTACGCGGGGCTTAGCCGGACCGTTACCGCCTTTTGGCATAATGGTGCGGTTTCTGTCAAAATCATCAAACCAAGTGCCGTTGCTATCGCGTCCGTAAGGCATTTTGACGTGCAAGACTTGCTTTTTGCCGTTTCGCATAACCTCAAAACGCAAAGTTTGACCGCGCGGCGAAAAAAGCACGGCTTCGTTTAGTTCGCGAAGTTGCCTAGGTTGCACGCCGTTTAGCCCCACAACCTTGTCGCCCGCCATAAGTTTGGCGCCGGGTCCCAAAGGATGGACGCTGCGCACCATGAGAGTACCGTTTATGTCGTCGAAATTGACTCCGATATCGCCGTAATACACGTCGCGATGGCTAAAAAAGTTGCGTAAATAACGATTGCCGATGAATTTGTCGCCCCCCACGGCGATGCCTAACATTTGGCAACAGTCGCAGAGCAAAATGCCCTTTTTGGGCGCTTTGAAGCTAAGAGTGTCAAACTCTCCGATATTTTGCGCGTAGTCCTTGATATGACCGATTTCGGTGGCGTTTTGTTCTAAGACGTTGACCCACATGTCGTTTTTGGCATTCGTTTCGTCTTTGAGATAGGGCGCGACCTCGGTGGTCTCAAGGTCGATGAGATAAAGCCCCAAATACGGGTCAAATTTGACGTAATCTTCGGGCGAAAGAGTGAGATTGGAATCGGCGATAACGGCGGCTAAATGGCGCGTGAGAGCGACCGCGATATGACCTTTGTAAATAAATTGCGAAGGATTCGCGCGTTGATAGCAAGCGTGTAGATCTCGGTGGTCCCCGTGTCATTCAAAAAAAAACAAACTCATGCCGAAAAACGCCAAAATAATAAGCGCGAAAACGCTTTTCAAATTTGAAATAAATCCCGTTTTTTTCATAATCCCAACCCACCTAATCCGCTGAGTCCGAGTGCGTTTGCGGCGGCTTTCTTCTTTTCTTCCGCGGCGAGTTTCATCGCGTCGTTTATCGCGCTAATTAGCAATATTTGCATGCTTTGTTTGTCCTCGAGTAACTCGTCGTCAATTTCTATATCCACGACCTCGAGCGCGCCGTTTACTTTTACTTTTACCAGCCCGCCGCCCGCTTTGACCTCAAACTCGGCGCGAGCGCTCTCTTCCTCGATTTGGCGGGCTTTTTCTTTGACCGATTCTAGCATTTCGCCCATCTTGGAAAAATCGATATTTTCAAACATTTTTAGCCTTTTTTGATGTGGTTGGCCGCGTCTACGTGCACGATGACGGGCTGCCAGGATTTGGCCGCGTCCGCGTCCATACTCGCGTAAGCTACGATGATGACGAGGTCGCCCACGCAGACTTTACGCGCCGCCGCGCCGTTTAGACAAATCTCGCCGTCGCGCTCGCCTTTGATAACGTAGGTGCTAAATCTCTCGCCGTTGTTGATGTCGAGGATTTCGACTTTTTGGTATTCGAGAATGTTCGCCGCGCGCATGAGTTTTTCGTCTATCGTAATCGAGCCCACGTAGTTGAGGTTCGCGTCCGTGACGGTAGCGCGGTGGATTTTGCTAGCAAGCATTTCTATAGTCATTTTCCCTCCAAAATCTCGCGCACAACTTCCGCGTCGCTAAAATGATATTTCGCACCCTTAATCTCTTGCGTGGTTTCGTCGCCCTTGCCAAGTATCGCGACTATATCGTCCTCCTTTGCTAGCGAAATGGCGAGACTTATGGCTTTGCGGCGATCCAACTCACAAATGGTGCGCTCGCTCTTCATGCCAGAAAGGATTTCATTCGCAATCTCGCTTGGCTCTTCGCTTCGAGGATTGTCGCTCGTAACAATCGCGGTGTGGGCGTATTTTTCCACCGCCGCGCCCATGAGCGGGCGTTTGGTGCGGTCTCTATCGCCGCCCGCGCCAAAAACCACGATGAGACGTTTGTGATTTAGGGCGGAGAGGACCTTTTCGATGCCATCTGGCGTATGTGCGAAATCCACTATGACAAGAGGGTTTCGCGAAACGACTTGCACCCTGCCCTCGACTCCTGGGAAACTCTCGATGGCGCGCGCTAACGCGTTCAAATTTGAATTAGGCTCGAGCAGGCGCACCGCCGCAGCCGCCGCCAAAATATTGTAAAGATTAAACTTGCCTTGCAAATGCGAGTTAAATTTGATTTGCTCGCCCGCGAGATTTAGCGTGGCGGTTATCCCGCGCGAAAAATCCGCCTCGGTAGCCGTAAATTCGGCATTATTCAAATTTGAATCCTCGATAGCGTAGAGGTGGGCGTTTATTTTGGAATAGCGTATAAACTCGTCGTCGGCGTTGATGAGCTTAAGCGTCTCGTCTGCAAAAAAGCTTGATTTGACTCGCGCATATTCCTCGAAAGTCTTGTGGTAGTCGAGATGGTCTTGGGTAAGGTTGGTAAAGATTTTGAGGGCGAACTCGAGCCCTTCAACGCGGTTTTGCGCGATGGCGTGAGAACTTACCTCCATAATGAAATACTCGCAACCCGCCTCTACCGCGCGCCACATGTAAGAAAGCGTTTCTAAAAACTGACTGGTAGTAAGACCTTTTGGCGCGATTTGCTCGCCATCTACGAAAGCCCCGCGAGTGCCCGCAAGCGCGCATTTGTGCCCGAGTGCGGTAAGAATATGCGCGGTTAACGCGGCGGTCGTGGTTTTGCCGTTTGTGCCGGTGATACCCACGATTTTCAAATTTGAAAGAGACCCCGCTAACTCCAAAGCGCGTTTTGGCGCGATAATCTCGGCGCCCGCCGTCCTAGCCGTACTTTCAAATTTCAAATTTGAGTTCGTGCGCACGAAATAGCACCCGCTCTCGCACTCTAAACTATTATCGGTGATAAAACGTCCGCTACTTAGCGATATTTTCATTTTTTGCCCTTAATTTGGCGGCGATCTGCTCGAGTCCCGCGTCGCCGTCGAACATCTCGGCGGAGTTTTCGAGGTAGCTGAGACCCAGCTCGCCGTAACCGTTTTCGACGAGTTTTTCTATGAAATTTAGTAGGTCGCTTTTTTGCGAAATCAAAATGCGCGTCGAATACATTACGTTTTGAAACGTCGTCTTGAAATCGCCGCTTTTGGCGACCAAATCCATAAATTCAGCATAACTTACCGCGTTTTCGGCTTGCATTTTGCTCGCGAACTCCGCCTCGCCCGCGCCGATGATTTCAAGGATTTCGCGCAGATTCTCCTCTTGGTTTTCGCTTATGCCGCTATAATACGCCTCAAACAGCCCCATGACCTCGTCGGGCTCGGCCTGCGCAAACGGGCAAAGCTCCAAAAACGCAAGCAGTTCGGCGCTAGGATGGCGCTCGTAAGCAAGCGAAAAAAGAGCCTTCGCGCCCTCAAAATCGCGCTTTTTGAAAAGTTTTATGGCTCTATTTCTAAGCGGGTTTTTCAAAACGACTCTCCCTCGGGCACGTTTACCACGGTAAGCTCGGGATGGATATCCACGCGAAGTTGTCTCTCGACGCCGTATTTAAGGGTCTGTGCGGATGCCGCGCAACCGTGGCAATGACCGGTTAGGCGCACGTACACGACGCCTCCTTTCACACCCAAAAAATCAAGTCCGCCGCCGTCGTTTTCAAGCATTGGAACGATAGCTTTGAGGCTTTCTTTCACAGGCCCCTCTAGTTCTTCGTCGCTAAAAGGAATCATAACTCTCCTTTGATTTTTTTGCGCGATTATAGCACGATTTAAGTCAAATTTGAATTAAAAAGCGGGGATTATTTCAAATTTGAAAGCTAAACAAAATAATCAAATTTGAATAAAGGTTTTAAATTTGAAACGAGATAAGCTTGACGTTAATGCGCGAAGGATTCCGAGATGATTTTTGGCTGTTTTGGAGTGCGAGCGAATGAGGCGGGCTGAATTTCCGTCGCAGTGAAGCGGGCGCGAACAATCAGCCAAAAGCGCTCGAAAGCCGAGCGCTTTGAGAAATTATTTTTCTACGTTAACTAGTTCGATATATGCCATCTCGGCCGCGTCGCCCTTGCGAACGCGAGTTTTGATGATGCGAGTATAGCCGCCGTTTACGCCCGCGTATTTAGGAGCGATTTCGGTAACTAGTTTCTTGACGCTTTCTTTGTCTTGCAAAGCCGCAAAAACAAATCTGTGCGCCTCTGCATCGCCTTTGCGAGCACGAGTGATGAGCTTTTCCACATAGCCGCGAAGCTCTTTGGCTTTTTGGAGAGTGGTTTCGATTTTGCCCGATTTTACAATAGCGATAGTTAGATTTTTAAGCAAAGCCGCGCGGTGTGCGCTGGTGCGACCAAGCTTGCGATAACCGTTATTATGTCTCATAACTTTTTCCTTAAATTACTTTTTTAAATCGGCGATTTTCTTTCTGAGGGCCTCTTTAGAGTCGCCTAGTTTGTTGCCGCCGAAAGGATAGCCGATTTCTTCCATGACGGATTTGATTTCGTCTAGGGATTTTTTGCCTAGGTTTTTGAGCTCTTTTAGCTCGCTCTCTTCCATAAGCGCAAGCTCGCCGATGTACTTAATATCGGCTTTGGCTAGGCAATTAAAGCTGCGCGCGCTAAGGTTGAGATTTTCGACGACTTCGAAAAGTTTGGCGTGCTCGCCGCCCGCAGTAGCGGAAGCGATAGCCGAGGTGACGTCAATATCAAGAACTTTATTGAAAATCGACATTTGCTTGTACATTGCTTCCACGCCGTTTTTGAATGCGTCAAGCGGGCTAATTTGACCGTCTGTAGTGACAGTCATGACGATTTTTTCGTAGTCAGGGTTGTCCTCTACGAGCACGTTTTGAATCTCATAAACCGCTTTTTTTACAGGAGTAAAGAAGGCATCCATAGCAATATAACCGCTTTCTACGCCATCTCTAAGCTCTTCGCTTGGTACGTAACCTATACCTTTTTCGATAATAAGGCTAAATTTGAGTTCAGCGTCCTCGTTTAAAGTAGCTAGGTAGTCTTCCGGATTTACGATCTCGACTTTGTCGTTGCTTAAATCCGCGCCTCTTAGCTCTTTTGGCCCTTTAAACTCATAACTGATTACTTCGCGATTAGAGTTTGTTTTTAGTTTGAAGCGTAGATTTTTGAGATTGACGATAAAAATCGCCACGTCTTCTAGCATGCCGCGCATACTGTCAAACTCGTGGGTAACGCCATCGATTTTGACAGCGGTCGGCGCGTAACCGACCGTACTAGTATAAAGCAGACGGCGAAGAGGGTGAGCGAGGGTTACCGCGTAACCCGCTTCAAACGGCCATGCGGTAATCGTCGCTACGGTGTCGCTTATTTGCTCGACCTCAATTTCGGTCGGCATGTAAGCGGATGTGGTAACCTTTCTCATCTAACGCCCCCTATTATTTCGAATAAAGCTCGACGATGTATCTTTCCTCGACAGGAATGACGACTTCTTCTCTTTCAGGAACTCTTGTGAAAATTCCGTATTTTTTGTCTTTTTCCACATCGACCCACGCAACGATACCAGTTTGGTTAGTTAGTTCGATAGCGCGAACGATTTGTGGGTTTTCTTTGCTTTTCTCGGCAATTTCAATTTTTTGACCGGCAGATACTCTATATGAAGGGATATCCACTCTTTTACCATCGACCAAAATATGTCCGTGGGTGACTAGTTGACGAGCGAAGCGACGAGTTGTCGCGAAGCCCATTCTATAAACTACGTTATCTAGACGTTGTTCTAGCAAAGTAACAAGCAACGCTCCGGTATTGCCATCACGACGCGCAGCCTCTGCAAATAGTCTGCGGAATTGTTTTTCGCTGACACCATACATAAATTTTGCTTTTTGCTTTTCCCTTAGTTGCAAGCCGTATTCGCTGATCTTGCTTCTTCTTTGTCCGTGTTGACCGGGCGCGTAAGGTCTTTTATCAAGCGCGCTTTTACCAGCTAATCTGCGTTCGCCTTTAAGAGCGAGAGATACGCCTAGGCGTCTTTCTAATTTTTCAACAGGTCCTGTATATCTTGACATAATCTACTCCTAATTGTTATTATACGCGGCGGCGTTTTGGTGGGCGGCAACCGTTGTGTGCAAGAGGGGTGATGTCTTTAAGATATAAAACCTTGATGCCCTCTACTGCGCCTACACTCTTAACTGCGGTTTCGCGACCGCTACCTGGACCTTGGACTTTGATGCCCACTTCTTTGATACCGTGCTCTTTAGCTTTTGCCATAGCATCTTCTACGGCTTGTTGAGCGGCGTATGGAGTTGATTTTTTGCTACCTTTGAAACCTAGTCCGCCAGCACTACTCCAAGAAATGGCGTTGCCCATTTCGTCTGTAACGGTAACCATAGTGTTGTTAAAGGTAGCGGAGATATACACGATACCTTTTGCTATATTTTTCTTTACGACTTTTTTCTTAGTTACTTTTCTTTGTGCCATTACTTTCCCCTATTACTTAGCTGCCGCGCCGACGGTTTTGCGTTTGCCCTTGCGGGTTCTAGCGTTTGTCTTGGTCTTTTGACCGCGAACCGGCAAGCCTTTTCTGTGGCGAAGGCCTCTAAACGAACCTAGGTCCATTAGGGCCTTGATGTCCATAGCGACGCTTTTTCTAAGGTCGCCTTCTACCATGTAGTGCTCTTGGATTTCTTTGCGGATTGCCGCGGCTTCGTCTTCGCTAAGGTCTTGAACGCGTTTGTCATAAGATATTTTGACCGCGTCTAGAATTTTGCGCGAAGTAAATAGGCCTATACCGTAAATATAAGTAAGACCATACTCGATTCTTTTTCTTTTTGGTAAATCTACACCTGCGATACGTGCCATGGCTTATCCTTGTCTTTGTTTATGTTTTGGATTTTCGCAAATTACGTGAATCACGCCTTTGCGCTTGACAATTTTGCATTTGTCACACATCTTCTTCACAGAAGGACGAACTTTCATCTCTTTCTCCTAAAATAAATTTCCACTTTGCTAACTACTGCGCTTAGGTCTAGGCGATGAGTCCCAACCAACCGTTTTCAAAATAGTGGTTACTTTGAAAACGCTTCTTCATCAGTTTAGCCGCAAAAGAGCCGCATTTTAGCCAAATTTTGCTTTAATTTTACTTATAACGATAAGTAATTCTGCCTTTGTCTAGGCTATACGGCGTGAGTTCTACTTTGACTTTGTCGCCGGGCATGATTTTGATGTAGTGCATACGCATCTTGCCCGCGATGTGACAGAGTATCACGTGTTTGTTTACAAGCTCGACTTTGAACGTGGCGTTTGGCAATGCCTCGACTACGCTGCCGTCGATTTCAATAACGTCGTCTTTTGACAAATTTCCTCCTTTGCTAGATTTTGCGAAAAAATTTTTCCGCAATTCAAATTTGAAATACCATTCAAATTTGAATTAGGGAAGTGGTTTTAAATTTAAAATAGTTTCAAATTTGAATTATAGCAACTTCGCGGCGGGAATTCAAATTTGAAACTAAGTCAAATTTGAAACGCTACCGCGAATTTTGCGTTTTCAAACTTTAATTCAAATTTGAATCACACTTTACTAAGAACTTGCGCTCGCCCGTCTACGACTGCCAAACAATGCTCATAATGCGACGTGCGAAGACCGTCCGCGCTCGTAGTCGTCCACTTATCCTTGGCAATGACCGGCGTACCGTCCTTTTGGCAGATCATAGGTTCGACGCAAAACACCATCCCATTGCGGATTTTTGGGCCGCTTTTGGGATTGTTGCCTTCAAGATAATTCGGTATCTCGGGCTCTTCATGGGGTCTGCGTCCTATGCCGTGTCCGCAAAAACCGCGGAGCGGAACGAAGCCTCGCGCGAGAATGAATTTCTCAATCTCATGGCTCAGCTCTTTGAAGTGCATGCCCGCTTCGATGTAGTCTATCGCAAACTCAAGCGCGTCTTTGGAGCAAGCGATAAGCGCTTCATCTTGCGTACTAATCTTACCAACCGGATAAGTGCGCGCGCTGTCGCCAAAGTAGCCGTTCAAATTTGAACCGAGATCGACGCTGACGATGTCGCCTTCTTTGAGTTTGTAACCATTCGGTATACCGTGAATGACGACTTCGTTGACGCTAATGCAAGCGGCATTGGGAAAGCCGTAAAGCCCCTTGAACGCGGGTTTTGCACCCGCGCTTCTAATCATATCTTCGCAAACCTTATCTATATCAAGAAGAGTAAGACCGGGTTTAATGAAGGCGTGGAGATGGTCGAGGACTCGCGCGACAATTTTATTCGCGGCGCGAAGCCCCTCGATGTCCTTGGCGGTTTTGATAGTAATGCCCATTATAGGCCCACCGCGCTAAGAGTTTGATATTTGTTCATATAAATTTGAGCCTCGATGCGGCGCATAGTGTCAAGCGCGACAGAGACGACAATGAGCACGCTAGTGCCACCAAAATAAAACGGCACGCCCATAAATTTAACTAGAATCCATGGAAGCGTGGAAATAAGGCCCAAATAAATAGCGCCGGTTAGCGTTAGGCGGCTCGCGACTTCGTTAAGAAATCCGGCCGTAGCTTCACCAGGTCTGACGCCGGGGATAAATCCGCCTTGGCGTTTGAGGTTTTCGCTAATATCTTTCGCGTTAAACACGATAGAGGCGTAAAAATACGCGAAGAACATAATGAACACGAAAGTTAGGAAGTTAAACATATAACTGTTCGGATTCAAAAAGTCGTTGATTTTTTGAACAAACTCGTTTGTGCTAGCTTGCAAAATCGTGCTAGGGAACATCAGAACCGCACTTGCGAAAATCGGAGGAATAACGCCGCTAAGATTTACCTTGATAGGTATATAGTTCATAATGCGCTTAGTTTGATTTTGCATAATAGTTTTGCGTTGATAAGAAATCGGCACGCGCCTTTCTCCCATCTCAACAAAAATAACTACGCCCACGGTCGCTAGGATAATAAGCGTGATCGCAATAACCACAAGGAAATTCATTTCGCCGGTATTTACGAGATTTATCGTACCGCCTATCGCATTTGGTATGCCACTGACAATACCTGCGAAGATAATAAGACTAATACCGTTGCCTATACCTCTTTGTGTAATTTGCTCGCCTATCCACATAAGTAGCATAGTACCTGTAAGCATAGAAGCGCAGCTAATAGCCACGAAAAGATTAGGATTTATCATAATAGCTTGCTCGCCCGCGCGACCCGTTAGGCTTTGTAGGCCAATGCTAACACCGATAGCTTGGACTATAGTGATAAGAACAGTCGTATATCTAATAATTTGCATATATTTTTGCATGCCATCGCGCTCTTTTTTCATTTTACCCAAATTTGGGAAAGTGGCTGCGAGCAACTCCATGATAATAGAGCTAGTGATGTATGGCATGATACCAAGAGAAATAATGCTTAGGCGCTCGGCGGCGTTACCGCTAAACATATTGAATAGTCCCAAAGCGTTATTTGAGTTGGAAGTGAAGAAATCTTTGATGACGTCCGTGTTGACGCCGGGCACCGGCACGTATGCCAGCACCCTATATGCAAACAAAAATCCAAGCGTAATGAGTATTTTGTTAAGCAAATTTTTGTTCATTATTTGCTTCCGCTAGTAGTTACGTTCTCGTCTTTGATTTTGCTCGCTAAATCTTTCGCGCTTGCGCCGATGAGCTTAATTTTTTTGACGCTAGTAGAGATTTTGTGCACACTTCTGATACTCTCTACGGTGATTTCTTTAAGCTCTTTGACGGCTGCGATTTTTTCTACGTTAATAACGTAAGGCTTTTCAAATTTGGAATAAAAGCCAACTTTTGGAAGTCTTCTTTGGATAGGTTGTTGACCGCCCTCGAAGCCTCTTTTTTCGTGAGAGCCGGTGCGGGCGGTTTGACCTTTGCCGCCGCGACCAGCGGTTTTGCCCCAGCCGCTGCCTTGACCGCGACCGATTCTTTTTGTGCTATGAGTAGAGCCTTCGGCTTTTTGTAAATTTTCTAGTCCCATTGCATTAACCTTTTAGCATACTAAGCGCTTTGATAGTAGCGCGAACGACGTTGGCTGAATTGTTCGAACCAAGCGACTTTGTAAGGATATTTTTGATACCAGCTAGTTCCACGACCGGTCTCGCGCCGCCACCGGCGATAACGCCCGTACCTTCGCTTGCGGGTTTAAGCAAAATGCGGCTAGCGTTAAATTTGACCTCGATATCGTGAGGAATAGTGCTACCTTTTAACTTAACTTCGACAATGTTTTTGAAAGCATCGTCTACGGCTTTGCGCATAGCGTCGGGAACTTCTTTTGCCTTGCCAAAACCAAAGCCGACTAGACCTTTGCGGTTTCCCACTACTACAAGGGCCGTGAATCTAAATCTTCTACCGCCCTTGACGACCTTGGTAACACGACCGATATTTACGATTACTTCTTCGAATTCTTCTCTATTATATTTTTCCATGACGTTTCCCTTATAGCTTGATGCCGTTGTTTCTTAAACCGTCGGCAAAAGCCGCGATTACGCCGTGATACAAATAGCCGTTTCTATCGAATAAGCCTTCGCTGATTTTCTTGGCCGCTAGTTTGCCCGCCAAATCTTTGGCTAGCGCTTCAGCCCCCGCTTTATTAGCTTTCGCGCCGATTTTGCGCCCGTCGCTTGCCGCTAGAGTTACGCCTTTTACGTCGTCAATCGCTTGAGCGTAAACGGTGCGATTAGAGCGGAAAATAGAAATTCTTGGGCAAGTCTCGGTTCCTGAAATTTTAGCTCTGATTCTTTTCTTTCTCTTGATTCTTAAAGAGATTTTTCTTTTTAATACGTTTGCTACCATTTCTCACCCCTATTTCTTAGACGTTTTGCCGGCTTTGCGGATAATGTGTTCTTCTAGATACTTAACACCCTTGCCTTTGTACGGCTCAGGTGGGCGGAATCCTCTGATCTCGGCTGCAACTTGGCCCACAACTTGTTTGTCGTTGCCTTTAATGGTAAGAAGGTTCTTATCTACGCTTGCTTCTACGCCTTCTGGAAGCTCATAGTTAACAAGGTGAGAAAAACCCAGGCTTAGTTCGACGACTTTGCCTTTAACGGCGGCTTTGTAACCGACGCCGTTGATTTCTAGTTTTTTCTCAAAGCCGCTTGTAAGACCGATAATAACGTTATTTGCTAGGGCTCTATAAGTTCCCCAGTAAGCCGCGCTTTGCCTGTCCTCACCGGCACTTGCAAAAGTAAGTTCGCCGTCTTTGATAGAAAATTTAACGTTGCCTTTTGTGTCTAATTCTTTCGTAACGTTACCTTTTTTGAAGACAATAACGTTATCTCTGGCGCTAACTTCAACGCCATTAGGGATAGAAATAGGTTTTTTACCAATTCTTGACATGTTTTTTCCTTTTTTATTTGTCTAGGACGTTTCTACGCTCGCGCGAATGGACGTCCAATGCCATAAAAAATACTAACTATTACCAAACCGTACAAAGCACTTCGCCACCCACGCCTTGTTTGTGGGCTTCGTCGTTACCTAAAACACCCTTGCTTGTGCTTACGATAATAGTGCCGTAACCGCTTTTGAATCTCTTGATGTCGGCTTTGCCTTTATAAACGCGGCGACCCGGCTTAGAGACTCTAGTTAACTCGTGAATCACACTGTTACCATTTTCATCGTATTTTAGCACGACGTTGATAAATTTCTTGTTACCCTCTTCTACTACGTTGTAGCTCTCGATGTAGCCTTTGGCGGCTAGGATTTTTAGAGTGCCTTCAACAACGTTTGAGTGAAGAAGCTTCGCGGTATCTAGTTTGCGTAGAGCCGCGTTTCTAATGCGAGTTAGTCCGTCCGAAATAAGATCGTTAATCATATTCTCTCCTTACCAACTTGCTTTTTTAAGACCTGGGATTAAACCCTCGTTAGCCATTTTTCTAAGGCAAACACGGCAAATTCCAAAATCTCTATAAACTGAATGCGGACGACCGCAAATTTGACATCTAGTGTATGCGCGCGCGCTAAATTTAGCTGGGCGAGCGGCTTTTGCTATCATTGATTTCTTTGCCATATTACTTTCCTTTTGCGAATGGAACGCCTAAGAGTTCAAGTAGTTTGAACGCTTGCTTATCGTCTGCGGCCGTGGTAACCACGGTGATGTTCATACCGTGTGTTTTCATGATTTGGTCAAATACGACTTCTGGAAACATAAGTTGTTCTGTAAGGCCGAAGTTGTAATTGCCCCTGCCGTCAAATCCGTCTTTTGGAAGACCGCGGAAATCTTTCACACGCGGCAAAGCGATGCTGATTAGCTTGTCTAGGAAGACATACATTTGCTCTTTACGAAGAGTAACCTTAACGCCGACAGGGAAGCCCTCGCGAACTTTGAAGCCCGCAACGGATTTTTTCGCGTTGCAAACGACGGCTTTTTGGCCAGCAATTAGCGAAATAGTGTCGACGATGTTTTGCAAAAGCTTTTGGTCTTTGCCGGCTTCGCCAACACCCACGCTGATGACGATTTTTTCAAGAGCCGGGATAAGCATAGGATTCTTGATATCAAATTCTTTGACTAGAGCTGGTTTAACGCTCTCTACGTATTTGTCTTTTAGTCTCATATCAGCCCTCTACTTTCGCGACGTTTGAAATGTCGATAGGCATTTCTTTGCTCACAAAGCCGCCGTTTTGATTTTGTTCACTAGGTTTGACTGCTTTTTTGGCGAGTTTCATACCTTCTACGATGACTTTACCTTCTTTTGGCAACACGGCCAAAACTTTACCGGTTTTGCCCTTGTCGTCGCCGGCGATAATTTTTACTTCGTCGCCTTTTTTGATTTTAAATTTAACCATTATAGAACCTCCGGTGCAAGAGATACGATTTTCATAAAGTTCGCATATCTTACTTCTCTACCTACTGGGCCGAAGATACGAGTGCCGATAGGCTCTCTCTTGGCATCAAGAATAACAGCCGCGTTCTCATCAAATCTAATAAGAGAACCATTTTCTCTGTGAACTTCTTTTTTTGTTCGAACAACTACGGCTTTTACCACTTGGCCTTTTTTTACTTTGCCATTGGGTAGAGCTTTTTTAACTGAGCAAACAATGACGTCGCCAAGGCTAGCATAACGTCTTTTACTGCCTCCTAGAACTTTGATACACATAAGTTCTTTAGCGCCGCTATTGTCGGCTACGGCTAGTCTAGTAAAACTTTGTATCATTATTCGACTCCTGTTTTCAATACTGTTTCTAGGCGGAATTTCTTCCTAGCACTTAGAGGTCTGCATTCTATGGCCTCGATAAAATCACCCACTTTTAGTTGGCTTTTTTCATCATGTACGAGATATTTTTTGAAACGTTTAACGAACTTGTGATATCTTGGGTGCATGACTTTTCTTTCTACAAGGACAGTAGCGGTTTTGCTACCCGCGATAGTTACTACCGTGCCTTGAATTTTTCTTTTCATATCTGCTGCCATATTATGCCCCTTGCTTTGCGGCGCTAATCGCGGTATTAATCTTAGCGATATCTTTTTTGGTATCTCTAATCTCGTTCGGATTAGTGAGCTGCATGGTTTTTAGCTTTTGTTTCAACGTAAATAAAAGCAACTTTTTCTCTTTTAGCAAAGCGTTAAGCTCGCTTACGTTCTTGTCTTTAAGCTCAGTATATTTCATTTTCGCTCTCTCTTGATACAAACTTAGTCTTAAAAGGCAATTTCGCCGCTGCGATTTTGAGCGCCTCTTTCGCAAGCTCTTCGCTTACACCCGCGATCTCGAAGATGATTCTGCCAGGCTTAATATTCATAATCCACTCTTCAACACCACCTTTACCTTTACCCATACGAGTTTCGAGAGGCTTTTTAGTGAAAGGCTTGTCAGGGAATACTCTAATCCACGCTTTGGCTTGTCTTTTCATATGACGAGTGTAGGCTTGGCGAGCCGCCTCGATTTGGCGGGAATTGATTCTGCCCGCTTCGACCGCTTTTAGACCGAAATCGCCTAGCGCAAGGTTTGCACCGTTTGAGGCATAGCCGCGATTGCGACCTTTCATCATTTTGCGGTATTTAGTTCTTTTTGGCATTAACATTGTTATTTACCCCTTCTAGCGCGTCTTTGTCTTCTAGGCTCTTCTTCTGTTTTTTCAGCTTGGATGCCTTTTTGAAGAATCTCGCCTTTGAAGATCCATACTTTGATACCGATATTGCCATAAGTGGTGTGAGCCTCGGCAAAACCGTAGTCGATTCTAGCTCTTAGAGTGTGGAGCGGAACGCGACCTTCCAAATACCACTCGGTTCTAGCCATTTCAGCGCCGCCCAAACGACCGGCAACGCAGATTTTGATACCTTTAGCGCCTGCTTTTTGCGCGCCTTGGATAACTTTTTTCATCGCGCGTCTAAACGCCACACGGCGTTCTAGTTGCATAGCGACATTTTCTGCTGCCAGTTGAGCCGAAGCGCCAGCTTTACGTTCTTCTTTGATATTGATGGCAACGTCTTTATTTACTAGCTTTACTACGTCTAGCCTGAGGTTTTCTATTTCTTCACCTTTTTTGCCGATGATAATGCCCGGACGAGCCGCCACTACGGTAACGCGAAGTTTTTTAGCAGTGCGCTCGATTAAAATTTGACTTACACCCGCATAATAAAGCTTTTGTTTTAGAAATTTCCTGATTTTGTAGTCTTCGCCGATGTTTTCGGACAAAGTAGCTTTCATAGGAAACCATCTAGACTCCCAGTTTTTATTGATGCCTAGTCTAAGGCCTATAGGATTAACTTTTTGTCCCATCGTTACGCTTCCTTACTTTCAGGTTTAGATACTTCTACTAGAATGTGGCTTGTAGGTTTTCTGATGCGGCTCGCGGTGCCTCTCGCTCTTGGGCGAAATCTTTTTAGTACCGGACCAGCGTCCACTCTACAACTTTTTACCACTACTTCCTCCGGCTCAAACCCACCGTTTGCAACAGCCGAACTAATCGCTGTGGCAATATATTTCGCGCCGCGATTTGGCATAAAACTAAGGCTTGCGAGCGCGAGTTCGGCGTTCATACCTTGAACCTCTCTTGCTATCAATCTCGCTTTTGTAGGAGATAGTCTTACGAATTTAATGATTGCTTTACTCATATTACTTTCCTATCTTCTTTTGTACCGAGCCCTTGTGGCCTTTGAAGGTTCTAGTAGGTGCGAATTCGCCGAGTTTGTAGCCGACATGGTTTTCTGTGACGTAAACGGGAATGAAACTCTTACCGTTGTGCACATTGAAAGTAAGACCAATCATGTCAGGCATGATGGTGCTTCTTCTGCTCCAAGTCTTGATAGGCTTGTTGTCGTTAGCCTTTTTAGCGGCTAGAACTTTTTTCATTACGTGTTCGTCGACGAAAGGACCTTTTTTTAGTGATCTAGCCATTATTTACCTTTCCTTCTAGAAATTATAAGCTTGTCGCTCGCTTTCTTGCGGCGAGTCTTGAAGCCTTTTGTAGGTTTGCCCCATGGAGTTACAGGATGGCGACCGGAGTTCTTCTTGCCTTCACCACCACCGTGTGGGTGATCTACCGGGTTCATCGCTGAACCTCTCGTTTGAGGGCGGATACCCATGTATCTGCTGCGACCGGCTTTACCAATTGTTACGTTAGCCCAGTCTTCGTTATCGACGATACCGATAGTGGCCATGCACTCAGAAAGGATTTGTCTCATTTCGCCGCTAGGAAGGCGCAAAATAGCGTATTTTTCCTCTTTACCCATTAGTTGAGCGTAGCCGCCTGCAGAGCGCGCCATTTGAGCACCTTTGCCGGGTTTCATTTCAACGTTATGAACGATGGTACCGATAGGGATATTTTTTAGCTTCATTGCGTTGCCTGGCTTAATGTCAAGTCCGCCTTCGGCCGAGCTAATCACGTCGCCTACGTTTAGACCACTTGGGTGAATGATGTATCTTTTTTCGCCGTCTTTGTAAGAAAGAAGCGCGATACGGCAGTTTCTGTTCGGATCGTATTCGATAGCTTCAACTTTAGCCGGAATATCAAATTTGCGGCGTTTAAAGTCGATAATACGATATAATTTTTTAGCACCTGCTTCTTTGTGGCGGCTAGTAATGCGGCCGTTGTTGTTTCTACCGGCAGTCGCAGGAATTTTTACTAGTAGGCTTCTAACGCTTGCTTTCGCAGTGATGTCGGCGCTAGAAAGACCGGTCATCGACCTTCTGCTAGGGGTGTATGGTTTATAACCTTTGATCGCCATGATTACGCCTCCGTATTTTCTAGGCTAACGCCTTCTGGGAGTTTGACGTAAAATTTCTTGAAATCGTTTCTCACGCCGACTCTTCCTTTGAAACGCTTAACTTTGCCATCTACTCTTAGAGAGTTGATTCTAAGCGGCGTTACGCCAAAATATTCTTTTAGCACCTCTTTAAGCCCATTTTTAGTGACTCTTGGGGAAGTTTGAATAACAACCACGCCCTTTTCGCCGAGGCTAAGAGTTTTTTCTGTATAAAGTATAGTTTTGATATCTGTAATGTCCGCCATATTAGCCCTCTTTCACGATAGATTTAAGCGCTTCTTTTTCAGCGATTACCGCGCCGTAAACCGCGACTAGATAAGCATTTACTTCGCTAGCGTCGATAACGTAGCAATTAGCTAGGTTGCGGTATGCTAGAAGTGTTTTTGCGTCTAGTTCGTTTTTGATGATTAGAGCGTCGCGAACGCCTAGTTTGGCAATAACCGCCGCAGCGTCTTTTGTCTTGCCACTCTCAACGGCTAGGCTGTCGACCGCGAAAAATTTGCCGTTTGCGGCTTTTTCGTTTAGCGCATACTCAAGAGCAAGTCTTTTTTGCTTTTTGTTGACTTTTTGCTCGTAGTTTCTATCGCTTTTTGGTCCAAATGCAACCGCGCCGCCTACCCAAACGTTTGTTCTAGTAGAACCCGCGCGGGCGCCGCCGCGACCTTTTTGACGCCAAGGTTTTTTGCCGCCGCCACTAACTTGCGCTCTGCCTTTTGTGCAAGCGGTGTTTGACCTGATACCTGCAAGATAGCTTTTTACATATAAATATAGGTTGTGAGGATTGACTTCCGCATAGTTCGCTGGAAGCTCGATCTCGCCGCCTTTTTCAAATTTGTCGTTTAGAACGGTAATCTTGCTCATTTAACTATCCTTATTTTGCCCATCGCGCCGTTAAATCCAGGAACAGAGCCTTTTAGCACTAAAATTCCGTTTTCGGCGTCGAAGCTGACTACTTCGTTTTTCACGGTTGTTTTTTGGTCGCCGTAATGACCCGCCATTCTCATGCCCGGTTGCACGCGTCCCGGCCATTCGCAGTTACCGATAGAGCCCGGATGTCTGTGGAAGCGTGAGCCGTGAGCCGCAGGACCGCCTGCGAAGCCGTGTCTTTTCATAACGCCTTGATAACCGCGACCTTTTGTGTCGAAGCTAACTTTTAGAACTTTAGCTTCACCAAGAGGCGCGAGATCTAGGTCGCCCGCTTCTTTGTTCGCTACGGTTAGAGTGGCGAATTTATTAAATTCTTTGCTTAGACCGTATTTCTTTTGTTGTCCCTCGATTGCTTTGTTAGCGGCTTTGGTGTAAGTGTAAGCCACGATCGCTCTGCCGTTTTCGCTGACTTCGCAAACTTTTGAAGGCACTACTCTAAGCAAGGTAACGGGAATGCTAGGGCGAGAGATTGTTCTACTCATGCCTATTTTTTCTACGATATATTCCATTTATTCCTCCTTACTTGCCCATAGCGCGTACTTCGACGTTTACTTCTGGAGCTAGGTCGAGTTTAGTAAGACTGTCTACGGTGTCCGGAGTCGCGGCGACGATGTCTAGCATGCGTCCGTGTATGCGCATCTCGAATTGCTCGCGAGAGTCTTTGTTGACGTGCGGAGATTTTAGCACTGTGTAGCGTTTGATCTTCGTAGGCATAGGGATTGGGCCTCTCACGTCCGCGCCGGTGCGTTTAACTGCGTCTACGATGGCAGAAACCGTGCGGTCGAGAACTCTGTGGTCGTAAGCTTTGAGCTTAAGCCTGATTCTTTCCATTGTTTTCCTTTAAAAAATAACTTGTCGCGACACGCGACCTTTTGATATGGTGAGGCTTGCGGAGGCTCTTGGGTTAGGGAGCACGCTAAGCAAGGCTTTGACGCCGTTTGTGAATGGGCGGCGAGAACCTTTTATCATCAAAAGACGCGTATTATACAATAAACGCGCGCAAATATCAAGGATTTTGGGGGATTTTTGAAATATTTTTTAGATTACATCCTTTTTATAAGGATAAAATGGCGAATTTGAGTTCAAATTTTGAAAGGGGTTTGGGGGCGGAATTCAAATTTAAAAGGGTCAAATTTGAATTAGTTTTCAAATTTGAAAAGGGAAAATTTTAAGAGCGCATTTCAAATTTGAAACCGCCCAACGTCATTGCGAGCGAGTAAAACGAGCGCGGCAATCTCACGCTTGAATTAGTTCAAATTTGAAATCATTTGCACCACAATTCAAATTTGAATTATTTTTGCTTTATCTCTTCGTTTGATTTTTCTATCGCGGCTTTCACTTCATCGCGCGACTCGCGCAATAGCGATTTGATATGCGCTATAAGGCGCGGCGAAGCGTATGGTAGTAACTCTGCAAACTCCGGGTCGAATAGCGCATAGCGAGCGGCCAAATGATGATAAAACCGCGTCTTATCGCGCTCGGAGCAAATGAAAAGCTCTTGCTCGAAAACGCCGAGGGCTTGCGCGATATATGGAACAAGTTCGAGTTTGATTTCGCGGTTGCCGTTGAGATAGTTGTAAAGCGCGGATTCGCTAGGTATCTCACCCGTGGAGCGCAGGTGCGGTTCGAGCGCGAGAATACGGGCGACGAGAACCTTTTTGGATAGACCTTTTTCGCTCGCTAGTTCGGCTATTCGCTCGTAGATTTCCATTGCCCTTCCTCGGATATTCAAATTGAATAATAAATGAATTTTAGATGAAAATCTTATTCAATTTGTTGATTTTATTATTCGAGATGAATTGACGGGGTTGTAAAATTCCCTTGAAAAATCCAAAAAGGAGAAAAAATGGGAATACAAAAAGACATAGTTTGCCCTAAATGTGGCAGTTTCGTTCAAAAACACGAGGCTACCGAGAAAATTAATGCGGGTTTTACTTGCCACTGCTTTAAGTGCAAAGCGCATTTAAAAGTAAAAATAGTAAATGGTACTATTTATGTGAGCGTTATTTAAACGCTTTATCATTTTTACAAAAAGGAACAATAATGAAATCTAAAATTTTAAGTTCGCTTTTGGTAGCGGGAGTATTGGCGAGTGGCGCGAACGCTTGGGATTTAGGCTTTTTGAAAAACGACGCACAAATGACGGTAATAGAAAAGCCCACACCGATAAGGGCTGGTTTCAATAAAACCTTTTCGGGTTGCAGACTAGTTTTTAAATCTCATACCAAAGCCGAAGATTTAGTCGTAAAAAAAGTATCCATAAATGACGGTAAATGCAGAGTTATAACCGAAATATTTAAACAAAACAACGAACACTTAAATGAGGCAATAATCGAATATTACAAAAACGCAATACAATATATAAAAGATCACCCAGATGATATAGTAATAACGATAAACTGCACTTATAAGCCTGCTGCTTGCAAAACGCCGCTAGACAATAAAAGTGACTGGGGTGAGGGAAGTATATATTCAAAATCTATGAATCAGGATCTCTTTCTTTTTAAGCGTATTCAAAACGAGAGCGACATTCCTAGCGAGGTTAAAACAGGAAAATTAGTTAGTAGTGACAAAGGAGTGTTTTATAATCTAACAAGCCCGGTTCGCATAGTGTCGAAAGACATCAGTAGGCTAAAAACGGAAGAAAATACCGACTTTACCTTTAACAACGAAACGCTACTGCTTACCTCTGGTGCTTATTTTAGACCTGCTGCTTCAGCGGGAGCATTTCATTACGAATACATTACGGGCGAAAAAGCACCCGTTCCCGATAATATAATGAAACCCCTACTTAAAAACGAAAAATTGGTAAAAAAGGTTTCGCTACTTCCGTCGCCAGAGCTTGGATATAGCGATAATTGGGGCATAGATACAATGTGCGATTGCAAAAAAATATACAACGTAGAAGTATCGACAAATCACGGAAGCATAACTTTCGAACCACATTATTAGTCAAATTTGAAAGGATAAACAATGAAAAAGACAATATTTTAGTAAGTTTGTGCACTCTTATGGCGTATGGACAGGGACTTTCTGGCATGCCTAAGATATACGCATTGGGTTGCGATAGGGGCGAGGCAGCTAGTTGTTATAAACTAGGTATGTTGTTTGAAAATGGTAGCATGGGAGTAAAGCGAGACAAGTCAATAGCAAAACAACTTTACGCCCAAGCCTGCAATATGGGTTACCGAGACGGTTGCAAGCAATATCGCTTTTTAAACAGCAGAGGATATTGATTCAAATTTGAAACCCTTTTAAATCCCTTTTAAAATCCTTTCAAACGCCCGCGCCGAGTTGCGGGGCGTTCAAATTTGAAACGCATTATTCGCTATTTTTCCGCCATTGCGAGCCGTCTTTGACGGCGTGGCAATCCAAAAACTTGGGCTAATTCAAATTTGAAATCAAATTTGGCACTCGGCTACGCTTCGCGCCGTTTAATCATTCAAATTTAAATTAAGCAAACTTGTCATTTAGACTTCTGGATTGCCGCGCTCGCTTTGCTCGCTCGCAATGACGGCAACCCGCACTTTCAAATTTGAAATAGAGAAAACAAAGGCGAAGGATTTTCGAGGTATTTTCGCGAAACTCCACGAAAAGACCAGAAAATCCAAGCCGCCATTTCAAATTTAAATTAAAATCCCCAACTTCTCGCTCGCTTCTTGTTTGACCTCGTCCCAAGTGCGAAGCGGGGCGGGCGCGGATTCGTGGCTCGCGATGATTTTTTCTAGCCAAATCATATCGTACCGGCGACCAAATTTGAATCCGCAACCGTGAAAATGCGCGACTTGCGAAAAGCCCATTTTCTTGTGAAACAGCGCGCTCGCAAAACTCACGTATTCGTCGTCTCCCCACGCGACGCAAGCGCACATATTTCGCACGCCCTGCAAAGACAGAGCGCCCTCCAAAGCCGCATAAAGCGCGCGCCCGATCCCTCTCCCGCGCTCGCCCTGCGCGACGTAAATCGAAGTCTCCACCGCCCAGTCGTATGCCGCGCGGCGTTTAAAGGGCGCGGCGCTCGCGTATCCTAGCGCTTTTTCTCCCTCGCACGCCACGAGATAGGGGTATTTTTGCAGCACGGCGGCAATGCGCGAGGCGAACTCTTCTACGCTTGGCGCCTCGTACTCGAAGCTTACCGCGCTCTCTCTCACGTAAGGCGCGTAAATCGCCAATAGAGCCGCCGCGTCGGAGGGTTTGGCTTCTTTGATTTCAAACATAGTTTTTCCTTAATCAAATTTGAATTAAACTCGCGCGGCAAAAGATTTTTCGATGATTTTTGGCGTTGCGAGTGGCGACGCGGGCTAGATAGAATGCGTTATTCATCGACGCTCGCCGCCGACCGCGATGCTCGCCAAAAAGCGCGGAAAAGATGAGCCGCCTAGAAAAATAAATGCTCGGCAAGGATTTTACAGCCTAGCATTATTAGTATCACACCGCCTAAAATCATCGCCTTGCTCTCGAATTTCTCGCCTACTTTGCGTCCTACGTAAGTCGCGGGCACGCACAGCGCGAAGCACACCGCCCCGATGACGCACGCCGCGAGCGCGATATTTACCGCCCCAAAACTAAACGTCACGCCGACCGCGAGCGCGTCTATGCTCGTGGCGAGCGCGCCGGCTAGCAGCGTCCCAAAACCTAGTGAAAAATCTACGTTTTCGGGTCTATCTCGGCTGTCTTTTATCATCTTGAGCCCCAAAAAGCACAAAATCATAAACGCTATGAAATGGTCGATTTGGGCGATAAATCTCGCGAAAGTAAGTCCTAGCAAATATCCGAGCACGGGCATGACGGCTTGGGCGAGGCCGTAAAACCCCGCCATTTTACAGGTTTGCCAAAGTGTGATTTTGGCGTGTCTCGCGCCGTTTGCCATCGAAAGCGCGACGGAGTCCATCGCGAGCGCGACGGCGAGTAATAATAATTCCATATTTTCCCTTTATTTGCGCCTATAATTCAAATTTGAATTACAAAAATATCTTGTAAAGCCCACGTTTTAGAGGTTTTAAGGCCTTTTTTTCTTCGAGCGTTTTTAGCGCGGCGATGACGGTGGGCTTGGTCGCGCCGCAATCCTCGCAAATCTGCGCCACGGTTTTGAGCAAAAATCCCTCCGCGTCGGCGTTTGCGGCGACATAGCGGATGACTTTTAATTTTTGCTCGCCGAGGATTTTGCCTAGAATTTTTGTCTCTAAATCCACTCTAGCCCTCTAGCAATCACCGCCGCCCACGCGAGAACCGCGCACGAAATCGAAATAAAAACCGCCGCGCTACCCGCGTCCTTGGCCGCGCCCGCTAGGGGGTGAAAATCGCTCGTCACGAGATCGACCGTGCGCTCAATCGCGCTATTTATACACTCGGCGAGCATTATTCCTAGCATGGCGAGCTGGGCGACGAGTTGGAGCGTCAAATCCACGCGCAAAAAGGCGTTTAACGCCGTAAAAACAGCTATCAAAACGACTTCGATACGAAAGCTGCGCTCGGAGAGCCAAATCTGTTTTAGCCCCGCTAACGCATAACCGGTGTTGGCAAAAAAATTATATTTTGGTTTCAAATTTGAGCCTTTTTGGGTAATTATACCCTAAAATTCGTTATAATTTGAAAAAATAGACAAAACTAAGGCAAAGTATTTTCGAAATATTTTGGCGGTTTTTTGCTTCGCAACCGCAAGCAGAAGGAGCGCGAGCGAATGAGGCGGGCTAAAACGCCCTCCGCAATGAAGCGAACGCAAACAATCCGCCAAAATATCCGAAAAGACGAGCCGCGAAAGGCAAATTTGAAGTTAATTTCATGGAATATAAACGGTCTTCGCGCCGCGGAAAGCAAAGGTGCGTTTGAGTGGTTAAAAGGCTCGGACGTCGATTTTGTGGGCTTGCAAGAAATCAAATCCAAGCCCGAACAAATCCCCGCGAGCGTCTATAATCTAGGCTTTTCGCAAATCGACGTGAACTCGGCGACGAGAGCCGGGTATTCGGGCGTGGCGAGCCTAGCCAAATTTGAAAACGTCGCGAAAAAATGCGAGTTTTTCGATGACGACGAGGGGCGCATCCTAGAGCACCGGTTTGACGACGTCGTGCTTTTCAACATTTACTTTCCAAACGGACAACAAAGCGAGGAGCGACTCGCCTACAAAATGGATTTTTACGCCAAATTTCTAGCCTACGCCAAAGCCCTAGCAAGAAGCGGACTTGGCGTGATATTTTGCGGCGACGTGAACACCGCGCACCGCGAAATCGATCTCGCGCACCCCAAAGCCAACGAAAAAACGAGCGGATTTTTGCCTATCGAGCGCGCGTGGATAGACGAAGTAATCGCGAGCGGTTTTGTGGATACCTACCGCGCCGTTCACGGCGATAAAAAGGACGTTTATTCGTGGTGGAGCTATCGTATGAGGGCGCGCGAGAGGAACGTAGGCTGGCGGATTGATTATTTTTTCATCAGCGCCAATCTGCGCCCGCGCCTCAAAGACGCGTTCGTCCTAAGCGAAATAGCGGGCAGCGACCACTGCCCCGTGGGGATAGAAATCGACTTGTAATTCAAATTTGAAAGGAAAGAAAATGTCAAATTTATCTAGACGTGAATTTTTGACAGCGGCGGCTTTGGGCGCCGCGACTTTTGGAGCGAGCGCGACTTTTGGAGCGACACAAAAAACGTCTATAAACCAAGCGGCGACGAAACGCGAAGGCTTTTACGTTTCGCGCATTGACGATGCAATTTTCACGCGAATTAAAGGCAAATCGTTCAAGGATAATTGTCCTTTGGCTCTTGAAGATTTGCGTTATTTGCACCTATTGCATAAGGATTTGAGCGGGGCGACCAAAGAGGGCGAAATGATATGCAATACTTATATTGCCGCGGATTTGATAGATATCTTTTATAAACTTTACGAAGCAAATTACCCTATCGAAAAAATCCGTCTCATCGACGAGTACGGCGCGGACGACGAAACGAGCATGCGAGACAACAATTCCTCGTGCTTTAATTTCCGTTTCATTTCGCACACGACCAAAATTTCCAAGCACGGGCTGGGGCTGGCGGTTGATATCAACACGCTTTATAATCCATACGTGAAATATACGGACAAAGGGCGTGTCTTAGAGCCCGCGACCGCCGAAAAATACCTCGACCGCGCCGCAAATTTCCCATACAAAATCGACAAAAACTCGCTTTGCTACAAATTATTTAAGGAACACGGCTTCGAGTGGGGCGGAGAATGGCAAAGCTGCAAGGATTATCAGCACTTTGAGCTACCGGACGCCATTGTGAAGATTTTGTATCCGAACAACGGGTGAACGGTTCAAATTTGAATTATTAAAATCTTTATTTAAGGAGATAAAATGAGCGTTTACGGTCAAACAAAAGGCACAAAACTAGAAAAACAAGTCGCGGCGTTGGCTACGGGCGAGGCTATGGGAGGTATGATGTATTACGCCATGGCTCGTATAGCCCAAGACTACGGACTTCCCGAGGTCGCCAAAGAGTTTATCGGCTTAGGCAATCAAGAGGTCAATCACGCGGGATTTTACGCGACGCTAAACGGCAAATACCCAAAAGACGAAAAGGCGTTTTGGGCGTTAGTCAAAGGGCTGTCAAAAGTCGAGTTTAAAGGTGAAGAGAGCATAAACGCCCTAGCCGCCGCGCTTCGCGCCGAGGGACTAGGCGAAGCGGCCGATAGCGTCGAATATTTCGCGCTCCAAGAGCGTCATCACGGCGTCAAAACGCGCGATATTTACGAAAAATACGCACCCGCAAGCGTCCGCGAAACAAAAAGCGACGCGCCTAAAAAAACCTACGTCTGTCCGATTTGCGGCTACGAGCACGAAGGAGAAATAAGCGAAGAACCGGGCGATTACGTTTGTCCGATTTGCGGCTGTAAAAAGAGCGCGTTCAAAGAAATCTGACGCGCTTGCCCTTTTAATTTTGAGCCGTCGCCAAGAGCGCGAAAAATGAGTTCAAATTTGAATTATATTTCAAATTTGAACCAAAGCGGCGCTTTACGCCCTTTTTAACGGCTCGAAGCCGTATTTCAAATTTGAATCCCCGAGAAAGGCGATCGTGCCTTTGAGCGCGTGGTCGAGCTTAAAAGTCGCGTTTACCGCGCCCCAGCGTGTTTTTACGGCGATTTGCGCTCCATCGGCGAGTTTGGCTGCCGCGGCGAAATACGCGCCGCCCCTAAACTCGCTCGCGCCCGGGTGAGTGAACACGACCGCGCCGTCGAAATTTCCGAGTTCTTTTAGAGGCGCTAATTTACCGCCGCTCAAATCAAAAGGTTCGCCGTCCACACCGACCGCTTTGACGCCGTAAAACTCGCAAAGTAGCCGCAAAGTCTCGCGCGCAAATCCCGCGTTCGCGCCTTCCCACGCTTCTTCGCCAACCACGCAAAACTCCGCGTCGGTAAAAGCCGCGCAGAGCTCTTCGATTTCTTCTTTGTCGACGTTACTCTCGCCTTCTAGCTCGCCCTCGTCGAGATCTTCCCAAAACTCGCCTTCTAGCGCGACCTTAGCCGCGCTAGCTAGCACGTAGGGCAGCGAGCCGATTTCGCATTTTACAAAGCGCGCGTTTTTGACGCTTGCTTCTAGCGCGGCGTCTTCTAGCGGACTAACCACGAAAAACTCGTCCCCCGCGTGCCCGGCGACAAAGTGCGGAGCTTGAAGCGAAAGGAGACTTGCTAGACTGATTATTTTCATTTTTTGTCCTTTTTTTGCGTTAGTATAGCCAAAATTAATTCAAATTTGAATTAACTCACGAAGTAGGGTTTCGCCGCCGCTTTATCGGGGAACGGCGAAGCGAGAAAGACGCGACCGCCCGCGCGTACTTCGTATTCTTTGCCACTCTCGCATTTTTGGTAAGTTAGGGCTAGGCGAGCCGCGAGCGCGAGATCGTCTTCGCTCGCGCTTGCTGAGATTAGCACGAACGCGCCCGTGAGGTTTAGGGGCTCGATTTCTATAAAACGCGGATTATTCAAATTTGAAAGCTTTTCGTTTTCGCTCTCGTCGCGTCCGATGACGAGTTTGGCGCCGTTTGGGAGGCGCAAATGCCTGCCCCAGCGCAGCGTTTGCAAATCTTGCTCGCTCATATCCTCGCCCTCGTGCGCTAAAAAATCTCTAATACGCCCCGCAAAGCTCTCCCTCGTAAACAAACAGCCCCCCGCGGGCGTCTCATAGTCGCTAAAACCGTATTTGGCGGCGAGTTCGATTTGGCGAGTGCGGCCGCGCCCGCTGATATCTAGTAGCATCTCGCGATTTACCCAGCCTTCGCGCTCGGGGCGGGTGGGCGGCAAGAGTTTGGCACAAAGCGGACGCAATACGAGATCTTCTTCGTCGCCCGAAAGTTTTCGCACTTGGCTCATCGCGTCGCGGCGCTGACTCATCGGACGCTGACCCACGACTTCTCCGCTTATCACGAAACTCGCCCCAAACTCGTCAAGCATAGAAAGAGCCGTTTTAAACATAAAACCATGACAGTCTATGCAGGGATTAAAATGCTTACCGTAGCCATATTTTGGATGGAAAAGCACCTCGCGCAAATAGCGGCTTCGCACGTCTACGACCTCGAAGCTCGCCCCCGCCGCCTCCGCGCGAGATCTCATCAGCGCGGTTTTCTCGGGGTCTCCGCCAAAGCCCACGTCGATATTTAAGGCATGCACGGCGATACCTTGGTCGGCAATAACGCGGACTGCGAGCATACTATCGAGCCCGCCGCTAAAAAGTGCGAGACATTTCACGGTTTTTCCTTTAAAGTCTGAATTAGAGCGCGAAGGCTGCGGATTTTTTCAAATTTGGACGGGTCGGAAGACTGGGCGAGAGTTTTTATCGTGCGCTCGCAAAGTCGCGCTTTGAGAGCGTTTAGAGCTCGCGTAAACTCGTCTTTGCCTCTTAGCGTGTTTAGCTCGTAAATCTCAAGCTCGCGGATGTGCGGATTGTTGGTATTTTGCGAACCCGCGACCGCGCTGTAAATCTCGCTATGATGAGCGAAAATGTCCTTGCCATATTTGGGATCTGTGGCGAGGGCTAGAAATTCGGGGTTTTCTAGCATGGCTTTGAGCACCGAAAGCTCCAAAATATCGCGCTTACCGCCGATCACCGGGCGAGTGGCCGGAAGCGCGTCTAGCCTTTCTCTAAATCCGCGCTCGCCCCCGCCGCGAGAGAGCGTGAAACTCGCGGGATCTAGATTTAACGCGTTCGCGACCAAATTTGAATACGCATTCGCCACGATTGGGCGAAGTGAAAAAGTGAAGTTTTGCACGGCTTCTAGGGCTTTGGCTATTTCGAGCGGCGAGTTTTTGGGCATGCTTTCTAGTAGCTTCGTGATATAAAACTCGCCTAGTTCCACCCCTCCCGCGTAAAACTTCGCGAGCGTCTCTATTTCGCCGTTTGCGATGAGTTCGGCCGGGTCTTTGCCGCCGCTTATTATCACGACGCGACCGTCGATTTCGTTTAGAGCCAAAAGTCTCGCGCTCTTAAAAGCGGCGTTTTGCCCCGCGCTATCGCTATCAAAACTCAGCACGACTTTGACCTCGCCCCTGCGAAGAAGCGGGATATGGTGCTCTGTTAGAGCCGTTCCCAGCACCGCCACGGCGTTGCCAAAACCCGCTTGGTGCAGCATTATACAGTCCATATAGCCTTCGCAAACGATGACTTCGCCTTTGCGGTAAATCTCGTTTTTGGCTTTGTCATAGCCAAAAAGCACGCGCGATTTGTCAAAAATCTCGCTTTGAGGACTATTTACGTATTTAGCCGGATTATCGCTAATCGTGCGCCCGCCAAAGCCCACGAGCGAGCCTAAATGATTGTAAATCGGAAAAGTAATGCGCTCGATGAAACTCGCGTAGAGCCCGTTTTCGTTTGATTTTATCGCGCCTACTTTGAGAGCGTCTTCGGGGCTGATTTCCTCGTTTGAGAGTAGATTTAGCGTTTGCTGGGAAGAGGGCGCCCAGCCAAGTTCCCAGCGCTCCATCATGCCTTTGTTTAGACCTCGTTCCGCAAGATAAGAAAGAGCGGCGTTATTCTTGTAAAGCATGGATTTGTAGTAGATATTGAGCGTTTCTAGTATTTTTTTGTCAAATTTGATTTTCTCGTGATTTTCGCTGTATCTAAGCGGGAAATTATACATTTTAGCGAGTTTTTCCACCGCTTCGACAAATGATAATTTTTCATAGTCCATTACAAATTTGACCGCGTTGCCGCCCGCCCCGCACGCGAAGCAGTGATAAAATCCTCTCGCCGGAGATACCGACATAGAAGGCTTGCGATCGTCGTGAAAAGGGCATTTGCCCACAAACGACGCCCCCACGCGTCTTAGCGAGATATAGTTTTCGATGACGTCGGCGATATCTATCGTGGCTAGTAGGTTGTCAATGCTGCTTTTTTCTATCAAATTTGAAATCCTTTGCGAAATAATATGATATTTTCGTTAATAAGTCGATTAAATTTAATTCAAATTTGGCTATAATTGCGCCAAAAAGGACAAACATGCAACTAACTCACATCAACGAACAAAACTTGCCAAAAATGGTCGACGTGGGCGACAAAGATATTACGCGTCGCGTCGCTCATGCCAGCGGTCAAATCAAAATGTCGCCCGCCGCCTTCGAAGCGGTCAAAGAGGGTAGCGGCAAAAAAGGCCCCGTCCTCCAAACCGCCGTCGCCGCCGCAGTCATGGGCGCCAAGCGCACGAGCGACCTTATCCCGATGTGCCACATTCTCTCGCTCACGGGCGTAAATATCACCATCGACGAACTCCCGGAGCTCCCCGGATTTCGCGTGAGCGCCGAGGTCAAAACCGACGGCAAAACGGGCGTGGAGATGGAGGCGCTCACCGCCGTAAGCGTCGGACTTCTCACCATCTACGATATGGTCAAAGCGGTCGATAAAAGTATGGAAATCAGCCAAATCCACCTAAACTCCAAAAGCGGCGGCAAAAGCGGCGAATATAGGCGCGAAAATGCCTAGTCTGTGCGATTTGCAAGGCTCGCCAAAGATAGATTACCCAAACTTTTGGGAATATAAAATTTTTTTGGAGGCGAGCGAGGACGCGCGGGCGCTAGCTAGTGGGATCGTGGGAGAGCGCGAGCACAAGCTAGTCCCAAGCAAACAAAACGGCAAATACAAAAGCTACTCCCTTAGCGTCATGGTAGCGAGCGAACGCGAGAGGCTCGAGCTTTTCGCGGCGTTTAAAGCCAGGTGTAAATTTGTTTTGTAAAGGCAAAAAAATGAAACTCGACGAAATTTTAAATTTGAACCCCAAGGCACTTTCAAACGAACTATTTTCACTCGCAAAAGATGAATTTGGCGGGCTTGGCGAAGACGAGCGGCTGAGAAGAAGCGGCGAGATTTTCGCGCGAGTTTGCGAGATTTTGGGCGCGAAAGGCGAGCTAACCGGCGAAAAACTAAACGCCGCCACAAGCGCGCTAAACCGCGCCGTAAGCGCGCAAGAAGAGCAATATCTCTACAAAATCATGTATGAAGCCGAACGCCTCGTGCGTCAAATAGACGAGCAAAAAAAGACGATAAAAAGTTTAATGTGGCGAAATGTGGAGGTCATGAAAGAAAGTTCAAATTTGAATAATTCAAATTTGAAACCCTCCGACGTTATGGTCATTGCCGCCTCTCTCAACGACGCGCTATCTAAAGACCTCGAGCTGCTTGGCATACTCAAAGAGACGAGCGAATTCGCTTTCCTCAGCGTCATCGAGGGCGGTCGCGACGTGAACGAACTGTGCCGCGAAATCACCAAAAACATCGTCTACAACGCCATCAAAGAGGGCGAAACGCGCAAAGAGCGCATTTTTGGGATTTCGCGTGTGGTCGTGAGGGCCGCCGTCACGGTTGCGAACGAAACTCAAGCCTACGCGGACGAGCTACTCTCGGGCGTGGTCGAAGGCTGCGAAGACGCGATCTCAAAAGCGGTGGCGGAGTTCAGAGAGACTTTGCGTTTCGCTCCCGACGAAATCGGCGCGGATCTCAAAACTCGCCTAGGCGAACTTGGAAATATGGACTTTGGCGCGTTCTTAAAAGAAATAGCGAACTCCGCCGAGGAGCCAGCGAAGAGCATTCTCACAGGGCTTGCAAGCGGCGCTGGACTCAAAAAAATGATGACGCAACTAGGCGATAAAATCGAAGATTTAAGCGGCATGAGCATGGAAAATCTAAAACGCGAAGTCGCCGAACTCGAAAAACTAGCGGGCGAAAAAATTGAACAGCTCGCAAACTCGCAAAGCCTAGAAGCCGCCAAAACTCGCGCAAGAGAACTTGGCGGTCGTCTTTACGACGCGGCGCGAAACTTCATCGACAAAAACAAAAACTAAAATAGCGGTTTCAAATTTGAATATTCAAATTTGAAACTCTTCCCGCTTTCACGCCCAAAATCACTTTCAAATTTGAAACTCATTTTGCAGAATTAGGCAAGGATTTTGCAAAATTGTGCTATCGCTTTCAAAAAATTTCCGTTATAATTTTCGCTGAAACAACCCAAAAAGGAGCTTATTATGCAAAGACGAGATTTCATCAAAACGGCGGGCGCCATAGCCCTAAGCGCGGTGGCGGCGAACGCGGCCGCGAGCGAAGCAAAAGGCGCAAGCATGGCGAAAACTGAAAAAATCGGCGGTCTAAACCTAACGACCGAATGGGACAAAGTCTTCCCAAAAAGCGACAAGGTAAATCACCGCAAAGTAACGTTCAAAAACCGCTACGGCATAACTCTCGCCGCCGACCTCTACGAACCAAAAAACGCGAAAGCGGGCGCGAAACTCGCGGCTATCGCGGTGAGCGGTCCATACGGCGCGGTCAAAGAGCAATCCAGCGGGCTTTATGCCCAAACCCTCGCGGAGCGCGGCTTCGTCACTCTCGCGTTCGACCCTAGCTACACGGGCGAGAGCGGCGGCGAGCCTCGCGACATTTCAAGCCCCGATATCAACACCGAGGATTTCAGCGCGGCGGTGGATTTCTTGGGGCTCTTGCCCGAAGTCGATAGAGAAAAAATCGGCATTTTGGGCATTTGCGGCTTTGGCGGTTTCGCTCTCAACGCCGCTATCGCCGACCCTCGTATCAAAGCCGTCGTCGCGAGCACAATGTATGATATGACCCGCGTGAGCGCCCGAGGCTACAACGACGCGATGAGCGCGGACGAACGCTACGCCGCCCGCAAAAAAGTCGCCATGCAACGCTGGGCGGACGCGAAAAACGGCGAGCAAGCCTATTTGCCCGCAGGCAACATAGACCCCGCGACTATCGACGCGAACACGCCAAAATTCGTCGCCGACTACGCGCTGTATTACCGCACTCCTCGCGGCTACCACCCGCGCTCTATCAACTCTTCGGCGACGCATTTTTGGCGCGCGACCAACACCATGCCCCTTATGGGCGACAAAATCCTAGCCTACGCGGACGAATTAAGAGCGCCCGCGCTGCTCGTGCACGGCGAAAAAGCCCACTCGCGATATTTTAGCGAGGGCGCGTTTAAGGCGCTCAAAGGCAATAACAAACGCCTGCTTATCGTGCCGGGCGCCTATCACACCGACCTTTACGACAATCTCGAAAAAATCCCGTTTGGCGAAATCGAGAAGTTTTTTAAATCAAATTTGAAATAGTTTGATTTCGTCGCCCCGTCGCTTAATTCAAATTTGAAAGGCGGCGGGGATTTCAAATTTGAACTTCAAATTTGAACCGCGCTCCGATTTCGCGCGAGCGTAATTCAAATTTGAAAGGCGAAAAATGAAAAATATTTTACTTTTGTGCGCGGCGGCGTTCGCGCTTATTTCAAATTTGAAAGGCGAAGAGATGAAAGTGATTTTTATAGCCGGCGAAGCGAGCGCAAGCGCGACGCTAAGGGATTGCGCGAGCGCGAGGGATTTTTATTCGCGTCTGCCCTTGACTATGAGTTTTTCGGATTACGCCGGGCATGAAAAGACCGCGCGACTAAGTCCCGCCCTAGATACTTCGGGCGCGCCCAAAGGCTCCGGGGCAGAGGCGGGCGAAATAGGATATTTCGCGCCGTGGAACAACCTCGTATTGTATTACGGACATCAGGATTATTACCCCGGAATCGTGATTTTAGGACGATTCGACGGAGATTTCGGCGAGATTCTCAAATCCTCTAAAATCCGCGTGGAAAAGGGCGAATAATTCAAATTTGAAGTAATTTGATTTCATCGCCCCGTCGCTTAATTCAAATTTGAACCGCGCTCCGATTTCGCGCGAGCGTAATTCAAATTTGAAAGGAAAAGAAAATGCCAAAAAAAGTTTTGATTATTTCTAGCAGTTTGCGCGGCGGCTCGAACTCCGAAATCCTAGCGGGAGAAGTAGCCAAAGGCGCGCTCGCGGCGGGACATGAAGTGGAAATCGCGAGCCTAAAAGGCAAAGAGATTAAGTTTTGCATAGGTTGCCTATCCTGTCAAAAGACGCTCAAATGCGTCCACCGCGACGACGCGAACGCGATAGTCGCAAAAATCCGCGACGCGGACGCGGTGGTGTTTGCGAACCCACTTTATTACTACGAACTCTCGGGCGCGCTCAAAACCCTGCTAGACCGCTGTAATCCGCTTTATCCCGCGCCTTATTTGTTTCGCGAGATTTATTATCTAGGCACGAGCGCGGACGACGCCGAGGACGCGCACGATAGAGCCGTAGAAGGATTAAAGGGCTGGATAGAATGCTTCCCCGAGGCTAAATTCGGCGGCGCGCTAATCTGCGGCGGACTCGAAGGCCCCAAAGAAGCCGCCGCAAGCGAAGAGCGTTTGCAAAAAGCCTTCGAGTT
>ONQI01000088.1 GCA_900319915.1 uncultured Campylobacter sp. | reverse complement strand
CAAATTTGATTATTCCAAAAGGCGCAAACGTCCAAGCCGAACCCGAAATCGCCGTAAGATTTGGCGTGAACTACTATGGCGGGCAAGTTTACGAGCTAGAAGCGCAAGCGTTTATGGCGTTTAACGACGCGAGCGTGCGCGGCGACAAGACCGCCGTCAAGATTTCCCAAAAGAAAAATTTTTCGACCGCTTCCAAAGGCGCGGGCGGCGAAATCGCGATTGATTTTTTTGAGCGCGGCGGGATTTGCGACCGCTTTTCGCTGGTGTCGTTTTTGCGCTCTGGCGACGAATGGCTGCAATACGGCGAATGCGCGCGCCTTAGCGATTACAGCTATTTTTACGGCGAATTAGTGGGTTGGATTATCGATAGACTAAACTCTCAGCCCGATTTCGAGACGCTCGAAAATCTCAGCTCGCACCTCGCCACAGCGGGATTTCCTGGCGAGATTTTGATTACGCTTGGCGCGACGAGATACGAAAAAGGCGGTCTAGAGCGATATTTGAAAGCTGGAGACGAAATCCAAATCATCACCTTTAACCACGAGAAATTCTCGCTCGCGGACATAGAAAAAGCCGCCCGCGAAAGCTCGCTAAAAAACGGCGAAAATATAAGCGTATTAACGCAGAAAGTGAGTGAATTATAATGACTGTTTATATACTTGGTAGCGGCGCGATGGGCAGCGCGATGGCCTACGGCCTTAGAAACAGCGGTTTTGAGGTCGTCGTCGTAGGACGCACCGCGACTTCGATTTCAAATTTGAAAAAAGACGGCTTCAAATGTGAAATTTATGGCGAGAGCTACGACATCAGTGGCAAAACTTTGATTCTCGCGTTCAAGCCTTACGCTCTCGAAGACGCAGCCAAAAGGTTATCCGGTAAAGCGACTTTGTGTATAAGCGTGCTTGCGCGCACCACCGTAGACACACTCAAAAAACACGTCCGCGCGGGCGCTTACGCCGTATGTATGCCAAATCTAGCCGCACGCTGGAACGCGAGTATCACGCCTTTTATCGGCGGAGACGCGGCAAGCGAAATTTTGAACGGCTTTGGCGAATGCGTCAAATGCGATAGCGAGAGTGAGTTCGCCGCCGCCGGAGTAATAGCGGGCTGCGCGCCTGCCTATCTCGCGCTAGTCGCGGGGGCTCTAGCAAGCGGCGCGGTCGCCGAAGGGCTAAACGCAAACGCCGCTCATAAGGCCGTTAAAGGCGTGTTTGAGAGCACCGCCAAAATGCTTGCGAACTCTCATCCGGCGCTTCTTATCGACGCGGTTTGCTCGCCGGCAGGCACCACGATAGAAGGTGTGGCCCAACTAGAAAGCGCGGGCGTCAGAGGCGCGTTTATGGCGGCTGTAAAAGCTAGCGCGGGCAAGCAAAAATCGTGAAAAAATTTAGTAATTTTGACTTTTCGGCGGCGAGCGATAGATGCGTCAAATGTGGCAAATGCAAGCCGGTTTGCACGATTTTTGGCATTAGCGGCGACGAAGCAAAGAGCCCGAGAGGATTTCTCGATCTGCTCGGCGCCTATCACCGCGGCGAACTCGCGCTCGATAAAAACGCCAAAAAAATCTTTGAAAGCTGCTTTCTTTGCACGAGCTGCACGAGCGTTTGCACGAACGAACTGCCAACAGACGAACTCATCGAAAACGTCCGCGCCGACATCGCCGCGAAATTTGGCATCGCGTGGTATAAGCGCGCGTTTTTTTATCTGCTTCGCCACCGTGCGGTGATGGACGCAGCCGCGCGCCTTGGCTACGTGTTTCAAAGCTGCGGTTTCAAAATCCAAGAAAGCGGCATGAAAGCGCGCTTCCCGATGCCTATGGTAAAGATGGAGCGCCTACTCCCGAGCGCAAAAAAACGCAGTTTTATGAACTCTCACCCCGAGTTTGTCGATTTTGGCGGTTCTAAAACCGTCGGCATTTTCATCGGCTGTATGGCAAACTACGCTTACAGCGAAATCGGCGAAGGATTGCTCAAAATCTGCGCGGCGACCAAAATCAACGCTCATCTCATGAAAGAGCAGGCCTGTTGCGCCGCTCCGGCGTATTTCACGGGCGATTTCGCGACCGTGAGGGCCAACGCGACCAAAAATATAGAATACTTTGAAAAAATGCTCTCCAAGCTCGACGCTATCGTGATTCCCGAAGCCACCTGCGCGGCGATGATAAGAGTTGATTACGCGAGATTTTTCGCGAACGAACCCGAATGGGCGGAGCGCGCGCGCAAAGTTGCAGGGAAAATTTTTATGGCGAGCGAATATTTCGCCAAATATTCAAATTTGAATGAGATTTTGACGAGCAAGGGCGGCGCGAAACTCGCCAAAGTCGCATATCACGACCCTTGCCACGCGCGCAAAGTTCAGGGTGTGTGGAAAGAGCCGCGAGAGCTTTTGGGCGCGATTTACGATGTGAAAAACACCGCCGATACTTCTGCTTGCTGTGGATTTGGCGGAGTCACCATGCAAAGCGAAAACTATCACCTCTCCCGCGCCGTAGGTCTGAGGCGCGCCGCGCAGCTTGAAGAAACCGGCGCCGACGTGGCGAGCGCGGAATGTAGCGCGTGCAAAATGCAGCTAAACAATTCTCTAAACCTCGCGGGCTCGAAAATGCGCTGCAAAAACTGGGTGGAGCTAGTCGCCGAGGCGCTTTGAGGCTCCCTCGTCTTTTCAAATTTGAATTAAATCGCCAAAAAGGATAAAAATGAAAAACATGATTTCGAGAGAGAGATAGGCTCAAAATTTTATTTTGGGCTACGAAAACTGCGTTTTAGTCGATTACTTACGCGCTTTTGGGCACGAGGTACAGACTAATTCGGAGAAGTTAAATTTAGATGTCGTCCGCCTTGCAAAATATGATTTTCTCATCAGTTACGGATATTCGCACATTGTTTCCGCTCAAATTTTGGATTTGTTTCCTCATTCAGCCGTAAATCTTCACATTTCATTCTTGCCCCACAATCGAGGCTCGGATCCGAATTTTTGGAGTTTTGTCGAGGATTCACCAAAAGGTGTGAGTATACATTATATGAGTGCGGGGCTCGACAAAGGCGAGATTATAGCGCAACGCCGCTTGGATTTTGACCAGGAATTCGAGACCTTTTCTAGTTCGTATCTGAGACTACGCACCGAAATAGAAACGCTTTTTATGAGCGTTTGGCAAGGTATCGTAAACCACACTGCCCTCACGCGCCCCAAAGTCCCGGCGGCTCGTATCACAAAAGCGCCGACAAAGAAAAATATATGAGTTTTCTTAAAAACGGCTGGAATAGTCGCGTTTGTGAAGTTTTGGAAGCCATCAAAACCGCGAAAAATCAAATTTGAATTGGGATTACCGAATGACCAAGTCGCTCGCAATTACGAAAACTATTTCAAATTTGAACTAGGCGAAGCGATTTTTGAGGTATTTTCGAGGTTGCGAGCAAAAATCGCGCGAAACAGAACATAAAGCGCGTATTTTTGCCGAGTCTCCCAAAAAATAGCCAAAAAGCGCGAGCCTAAACTCAGTCAAGGCGCGAAGAAAATAATCTCACAGCCACCATCATACACCCCGCTCCTATCGCGATTAAAGGTATCAGCCAGCCCCATAGTTGCATAAGGCTTTGACCCTCCAAATATACCGCCCACACGCAGCGGTTCGCGTAGTAGAGCGGATCTAGATAAGCAAGCGGCGCGAACCACGCGGGCATGGCGTCGGCGGGCGTGAGGAGACCCGAGAGCAAAGTACAAGGCAAAATAATCGTAAAACTCCACACGATAGCCTGTGTCGAAGTCTTGCAAACCGCGCTCATCGCGAGCCCCACGCCCACCACGCACGCGCTAAAAATCAACACGAGCGCGGAAAGTTCCAAAAACGTCCCGCGAAGCGGAATCCCAAAATAAAACATACATATCAAAGCAAGCGCGAGCCCTTGCGCAAACGCCACGAAAATCGGCACCGCCGCCTTGCCTATAAGCATTTCAAAAGGCGTCGTAGGCGTCATGAGCATCATGTCAAACGACCCCTCTTCTCTCTCCCTCGCCACACTAAACCCCGCTAGCATCATCACTTGAATCATCGAAAGCGTAAGTATCATACCCGTCATTATCGTAAAGCGCGTGATGTTGTTTTCATTGAACAAATAACGAGCCGAGAGTGAAATAGGAGCTAAAACGGGATCTTGAGGGTTCAAATTTGAAAGTCGAACTTTACGAGTTTGATCGCTTAGATTTAGACTCACCCCGGAGGCGACGCTTGCAATATAAGAAGCGGCCGTATTGGCCGAAGCGGTATTTCTAGCGTCCGCGATAATGTGCGCGCGCCCTGTTTTGGCAAAATCTTTCGGAATATAAAGGCCAACTAGCACTTCGCCATTAGCCAAAGTTTCGCGCAAGCACGGCAGATCGCGGCAGGTCTTTTTTTCTACGAAGCGTTCGCCTCCGACAAGATCGAAAATAAATTCGCGAGAAAGCGCACTGCGAGAATCGTCAAACAATGCGTAATCCACTTTGGTGAGCGTGTAGTCCGCCGCGTAGCCAAAAATAAGACTTTGGATAATGATAGGCAAAACAAGCACCGTGCGCGTGCCTTTGTCCATAAAGGTAGCAATCAGCTCTTTTTTAGTGAGAGCGTAAACGCGTTGCAAAGAATCATTCAAATTTGAACCAAAAAGTCCTATAAACCGCGACCAAAGGCTCATTTGCTATCCTTTTTGACGCGCCAAACGGCAAATGCGAAGAAAAACGCCGTCCAAAGCGCCTGAATGACGAAGTTTAGGGCTATGATCCCGCTCCCGTCGCCGCTAAGGAAGCAAACCCGCAGCGCCTCCACGGCGTAAGTAGCGGGCAAAGCGTAACCCACGATTTGCACCGCAAGCGGCAAGGCGCGCAGGTCAAATAGCATGCCTGAGAGTAACACAGTCGGCAAAAATCCTATAATGAGCGCGTATTCTTGCGCCAAAAACTGATTTTTGCAAATCGCCGAAATGAGCGCGCCTAGGCAAATCATTTCAAGCTCGTATTGCGCGAGGGTAATTAGCAGCATGCTAACCGAGCCTCTGATGGGTATGGCGAGCAGCGCTTCGCCGGCGACTATGGTCACAAGCAAGGAACAAAGACCGAGAGCATAATAGATGAGCACCTTGGCAAACACGATTTCAAGGGCGCTAGCGCTAGTCGCGGCTAAGCTCGCCATAGTGCCGCGATCCCACTCGCGCGAAATAACGATACACCCGATAAAAATACACACAAGCGTGACGATACCGACGTATTGACCCGATACCAAAAACCAACTCGACTCGTTAGCTTCGTTGAACCAAAGGCGCGAATTAAGCGAGATTTGAGGGGTCTGGGTAGCGGTCAAATTTGAATTATTCTTTGCGCGATTCTCCAAAACGCCGCTTATTACGCCCTGCGCATAGGAATGAGCGAGTTGGGCAAGTTGAGCTTGGGAACCGTTCAACGTAAGTTGCGCGATCGCCTTACCCTTGGCAAAATTCTTCGCAAAATCGCTATCTAGGCGCAAAATACCGTGGATTTCGTGATTTTCAAACGCTTCTTTGGCCGCGCCTAAATCTGGCGTTACGCGAGTATCGAAGTATTTCGAACCCAAAAATCCGCTTGCGACGTCGCGCTCGATAGCGGATTTTTGGTCGCTTACTATTGCGATTTTGACGGGTTTGACGTCCATTCTGAGCGCAAAACCATAAATTAACACCAAAATCACGGGCAGCAAAAACGCGATTACGAGTACGGATTTGTCGCGCCTTACTTGACCGAGTTCTTTTTTGATAAGGATAGCTAAAAAGTTTAAATTTACCATGTTCGCAATCCTTTCAAATTTGAACCGTAATTCAAATTTGAATATTCAAATTTACCCATTTTGCTTCCTAAACTCGCGCACCAGCTCTTTAAACGCCTCTTCCACGCTGACGCGCGAGCCGTTTTTGGTGCAGATTTCCTCCGGCGTCCCTAGCGCCAAAATCCGTCCGTGGTCTTGTATCAAAAACCTATCGCAATACTCCGCCTCTTCCATAAAATGCGTGGTCACAACAACGCTCATGCCTCCGCTCGCAAGCGCGTTTATGCGATTCCAAAACGCCCGTCTCGCGCTCGCGTCCGCCCCCGACGTGCTTTCGTCTAGAAAAAGTATGCGCGGACGGTGAATGAGCGCGCAAACCATGCTTAGATTGCGACTCGCGCCAAAAGGAATCTTAGCCGCCCTCATATCGGCAAAACGCGTAAGCCCGAAATCCGCCATCAGCCGTTCTATTCGTTCTCCTAGTTCATCTCCGCTCACGCCGTAACTGCGTCCGAAATACTCCATATTTTGGCGCACGGTGAGTTTTTTGTAAAGCGAAAACTTTTGCGAGACGTAGCCGATTTTGGCCCTCACGCCCGTTTTGTCGCGCATAAGGTCGCGGCCCGCGACTAACACGCGACCCGCAGTGGGATTAAGCAGAGCGCAAATCATGCGAAAAGTTGTCGTCTTGCCCGCGCCGTTTGGGCCAAGAAGTCCAAAAATCTCGCCCTTTTTGACCTTAAAATCGCTCTTTTCGACGGCTGTGAAAGAACCAAATTTCTTTTGGATTTCGTGAACGTCGACGGTTATTTCATCGCTTAAATTTGAATTATCAACGTTCAAATTTGAAATTCTAATTTCAGGCTCTCGCACATGCGAAAAATCCTGCGTAACATCGATATATGCGTCTTCCAAAGTAGGCTCGCGAGAAGTTAATTTGAAATTTGAATCACCCAAAATCTTATTCAAATTTGAAATCAACTCACCTTCGCTAGCGCTTTTGTCAGCTAAAATATCAAGCCCGCCGCCGCGTGGTACGACGTCCAAAATCACGCTGTTTTTATCGTAAATTTTCGTAGAAAAAGTAAGAGCAAGCGCACCAAATTTGAAATTTGATAGCCCGTTTACCCGCCACGTTCTCCCTTTTGCACACGTGGTAATCTCACTCGCGACACCCTTGGCGGTGATTTTGCCATCATGGATGACGAGCACCTCGTCCGCGCTCGCGGCTTCGTCCAAATATGCGGTCGAAAAAATGCAAACCGCGCCCTCCTTTGCGGCGTAATCTCGCGCCACCGCCCAAAGCTCTTCGCGAGAGAGCGGATCGACGCCGACCGTGGGCTCGTCGAGCACGAGAATAGCGGGATTTGCGGCTAGCGCGCAAGCAAGAGCTAGTTTTTGCTTCATACCGCCCGAAAGCGAGCCCGCTTGATAGGTGGCAAACGCGCCCAGACCAACCTTTTCGAGTAGCTCTGCAAGCGAATTAGAACTCGTGTCCACGCCTTTGAGCCCGGCGAAAAAGTTTAGATTTTCTATCGCGCTAAGCTCCTCGTAAAGTCCCAAAGTTTGGCTCATATAGCCGATTTTTTGCGTGAAATTAAGATCCGACGTATCGGGGCGCATTCCCCCTAGTTTAATCTCCCCTTTGTCGGGCTTTATTACGCCGGCAATGAGCCCCAAAAGAGTGGATTTACCGGCACCGTCAGGCCCTAAAAGCGCGAGAGTTTTGCAGCTGTCGCTCACGCTAAGGTTAAAATCTTTGAAAACTTCGTTACGCCCGCCGTCTTCGTAGGCATAGCCTTTGCAAAGCCCCTTGATTTCAAGCATTTAGCGAAATTCCACGCTGACCGGTTGCCCCAGGCGAAACGCCGCGCCCGCGTCTTCAAAATCCACGCGCACCTCCCATACAAGATCGGCGCGAAGCTCTTCAGTCTGCACAGATCTTGGCGTAAACTCCGCGCTTGCGCTCACAAACGCCACTTTTCCATCCGCGATCGCGCCGTCCGTGGCGATGATTTTCGCTTCCCCGCCCGGTTTTACGAATTTTAGTTGATTTTCGCTCACGTAGCAGCGAACGCGCTTGCTATGAGTTTGGACGAGTTCAAACACTCCCGCCCCCGCGTTCACCGTGTCGCCAAGCTCGTGCAAGCGCGCCCTAATTTGACCGGCTAAAGGCGATTTTAT
>ONQI01000030.1 GCA_900319915.1 uncultured Campylobacter sp. | reverse complement strand
GAATTTGACTTTTTCGACCACGTCGAGCGTATCGGCAAAGTCTTCGTCGCTTTCGCCCGGGAAGGCGACGATGATGTCTGTGGAGATATTCAAATTTGGATTAAGCGCGCGAAGTCGCTCCGCGCGCTCTAAAAACCATTCTTTCGTGTATCCGCGCTTCATCGCTTTGAGTATCGCGCTCGAGCCGCTTTGCAAAGGCATATGGATAGATTTACAGATTTTGGGATTTTGGCTGAAAACTTGCAAAAATTTGTCGTCCATATGCAATGGATGCGGGCTGGTAAAGCGAATTCTCTCGATCCCCTCCACTTCGCTAATCAAATTCAAAAGGTCGCTAAAATCGATTTTTTCATGTTCGCGGGCGAAACGTTTGCCATAATTATTCACGTTTTGACCTAGCAAAAACACTTCCTTCGCGCCGCGCTCGGCTGCCTTGCGCACTTCTGAAAGAACGATATCTTTGGGTATGCTTAGCTCGTCGCCGCGAGTTTGCGGAACAATGCAATAAGCGCATTTTTTGTCGCAACCTATCATGATATTGACGTAGGTTTTATACGGGCTTGCGCGAAAGTCCTTAAACGCGTATTCGCTCTCGTCATAGTTAATATCGTTGGAAACGAATTTTGGCGTTGCAATCGCGGTTTTGATTTTGCTGACGTTGCGCGCGCCGAGCACGAAATCCACGTAAGGCGCTCGTTTTATGATTTCGCGTCCGAGATGGCTTGCCGTGCAACCGCAAACGCCGATTTTCGCGCCCTTTTTGCGTCCGGAATTAAACGCGCCGACCTCGCTAAATAGCTTATGTACGGGTTTTTCGCGCACCGAGCAAGTGTTGATAAGGATGAGATCCGCCTCGCCTAGGTTTTCGGTTAGCTCGTATTCGTCTTTAAGCTCGGCGACAATGTGCTCGCTATCGCGCACATTCATCGCACAGCCCAAAGTCTGAATATAGAGGCGTTTCAAAGGATATGAACCTCGTAGCAGTAGTCGTTTTCGTCAAGACCGTATTTGACGATACGGTGATATACGCTAAAGCCCTTTTTTTCGAAGTGTTCGACTAGCGCGATGAGATCTTTGTCTTTGTTTTCTTTATCAAAATAATAAATCTTGCCACCGTCTTTGCCTACGCCCGCTTCGATGTCGGAAAGGCTGATGGTAGCGGGCTTGCCGCCAAGTTCTGTTCTAGCGATTTTTAGCTCCGTTTGCTTCATTTTTCGTCCTTAAAAATTCGTTTTAACCTAAAAGTATATCAAATTTGGCTTGAAAAATAGTTTAAAGGAAACACAAGTAAAAATTAGGTATAATTACGATCCCACAAAACGCTTCAAAACGCAAAAATCAAATTTGAAAAAGGAAATTAATGGAAAAAATCACGGATATTATAGGTTCTATCGCCAATGAAAAAGGTTTAGATTACGCCGACGTCGCCGACAGAATCGCCCGCGCTTTCGTGCAAGCGGCCAAAAAAGTCTTCGGTGAAAATTGTGATTACGAGGCGGTTCTGGACGAAGAGTCCAAAACAATGAGGCTCTATCAAATCACGCTTGTGGTCTCTGACGACGACGAGAGGCTAGATGGCGAGCACTATATAGACCTAGCAAAAGCCCATGAAATCGACGCCAGCCTCGAAGTAGGCGACGCGCTGCATTACGAGCTAAATATCGAATCCGAGGGTCGCACGGCCGCCATGCACTTAGCTCGCGAAATCGACTACCATATTCAACGTCTCATTGAAGAAAAAATCTTCGAAAAATATAATTCCCACGTGGGCTCGCTAGTTTCGGGTACCGTAACGCGCGTGGATAAAGACGAAAACACCTTTGTAGAAGTGGGCGAAATCCGCACCGTAATGACTCGCAAAAATCGCATAAAAGACGAGAAATTCAAAGTCGGCGACACAATAAAAGCCGTCATAAAATCAGCGCGTTTCGACAAAAAAGACGGTATGAAAGTCGAACTCTCTCGCACTTCGCCAAAATTCCTAGAAGCCTTGCTTAAAGCCGAAGTACCCGAAATCGAAGACGGCGGCGTCATTATCAAAGCTTCGGCTAGGATTCCCGGCAAAAAAGCCAAAGTCGCCCTCTACGCCGCAGGTCCGAATATCGACGCGGTGGGCGCGACCGTTGGCGTCAAGGGCGTACGTATAAACGCCGTTAGCGCGGAGCTAAACGGTGAGAATATCGACGCGATCGAATATTCGAGCGAGCCGGCGATTTTCGTAACCCGCGCTCTGGCTCCCGCCATCATCAGCTCGGTGCAAATCGACGGGCAGAAGGCAGTCGTCTCAATCGTGCCCGAACAAAAGAGCAAAGCAATCGGCGCCGCAGGCGTAAATATCAGGCTTGCGAGCATGCTCACAGGCTATGAAATCGAGCTAAAAGAACTCGGCGGCGAAACCAAGAAAGATAATGAAAAGGGACTAGAGAGTCTAAAAGCGCTTTTTGGCGAATAGTCTGAGCGGCTTATCTTTTGCGCGCTTTTCACGCTCGCTCCACGCTTCTCGTGCTCGATGAATTTAGTATTCGATCCACGCACGAGTCGCGTTCGCGGGCGCAAAAATCATCGCAAAATCTTGCGCCTAGAAACTTTTCTCTAATTCAAATTTGATTATCTTTTAAATTCAGAGTTCAAATAAATACCCATTCAAATTTGAACCGCCTTTCGTCGTTGCGAGCGCAGCGAAGCAATCCCTTCAAGCTATTTTTTTCAAATTTAAAATCCAATAAATTTGGTCCGCGTAACCGGACAATAACGCGAAGCGCGGGGCTAGACCGCCCGGGGAGCGGCGCGAATGTACGCAGGCGAGCTAGGAATAGGGCTACCAAATGGCGAGTCTTGGGCGCGATGGTGGACTTTGCTCGCCTGCGCAATTTAAATAATTTTTAAACGCCTATCTGCTAAAATAATGGTAACTTTTCATAAAGGAGTCGTTATGTTTAAACTAAGAGAGCTTCCTTTTCCCGCAAACGCAAACGCCGTCGTAAGCGCGAAAACATGTGAATTTCACCACGGTAAACACCACGCGAATTACGTTGCCACGCTCAACAAATTGCTCGAACAAAGCGGCGAGTTTGGCGGCGCTCATTTGCTAGAAATCTTGCAAAAAGCGGATGGTGCGCTATTTAATAACGCCGCGCAGGTTTACAATCACGATTTTTACTGGGATTGCATCGCTAGATCGAGCGCGCCCGAAGGCGAGCTGATGGCGGCTATAAACGCCCATCATGGCGACTTTAAGGCTGAGTTTATCGCCGCGGCGAGCGCACATTTTGGCTCCGGATGGTGCTGGCTCGTCTACGATCCCGCGGGCGACGCGTTAAAAATACTTTGCACCGCCAACGCCGATACGCCATCACGCCACGGTCTCGTGCCGCTCTTCGTCGCCGACGTGTGGGAGCACGCCTACTATCTCGATTACCAAAACGCCCGCGCGGCATACCTCGAGAAACTCTTTGCCAACGCGAATTGGCAGTTTGTGAGCGAGGCTTACGAATGGGCGAAAAAAGAAGGAATGGGGTCGGTAAGGTATTATATCGACAAAATTCACCCCGAAGCTAGGTAAGCTCGCGCTTTTTGGTTATTTTCGAGGAGCTAGAAAAATCTCGCTCGATGGACTATTTGTCCTATCTACGCTCGATTTTTCTGTCGCAACCTCGAAAATATCTCAAAAATCGCTTCGCCTAATTCAAATTTGAAGCCCCTGAGGGTGCTTTTCATTTAAATTTGAGTATTTAATTTAAACTAACCCCGCTTTTTTCATTTCTTTTAATACAAACTCGGGTTTTAGATTTTTCATGCAATCGTGCGTCCCGAGCGGGCAGGCGCGTTTCATGCAGGGCATGCATGGCAGGTCGAGTCGCGCGATGAGCGAGCGGGGCGCGTGGTAGGGCGAGGTTTCGTCCGCGCGAGTAGGGCCAAAAAGCGCTACAAGCGGCACGCCAAACGCCGCGGCGATATGCATGGGTCCGCTGTCGTTAGTCACGAACAAATCCAAATTTGAAATCGCCTTAGCCAGCTCTTCTATGCTCGTTTTGCCGCAAAGATTCAGCGCGCGAACGCCACGAGCGCCTAGTTCGCGTTCGATTTGTTCGCAAATATCGCTCTCGCTCCGCCCGCCAAAAATCACGATTTCGTGGGTGCCCTCTAGCGCTGCGCCGATTTGGGCGAAATACTGCGGATACCAGCGTTTCGCGCTCCCGTAGCTTGCGCCCGGGTTTAGCCCCAACACCTTTTTGCCGCTTTCAAATTTGAAAATATCCTCTCCGCCACCTTGCAGATACAGTTTTTGCTCGGCGTTTTTTGGTTTCAAAGACAGCGCGTCTGTGATAAAATCAAGGTATTTTCGCACCTGATGGCCTAGGTAGCGACCGCGCGGAAAGGCGGCTTTGATTCTTGCTTTTGTCGCGGCTAAAAATACTAGCGTGGCAAAATGCGAGCGGAAACTTACAGCCGCGTCGAAACGCCCTAGTTTCCTGGCTTCAAGAGCTAACCAAAGTAAGCGAAAGCGCGATTTTTTGGAATTATCGACGAGGATTTTTTCGCAGTTTGGGTGCGCCGCGAACAGCCTCGCGCCCGCTTCCGCGCCAAAAAACACGATTTTGACGTGCGGGTGGTTGCGAGCGAGATTTTCCACCGCCGCGCTTGCCATCACGCAGTCTCCAAGCCATGTGGGCAGTTCAATCAAGACACGCATTTATCGCTTCCAGCGTAAGTTCGGCGTTTTTTTCTATACTAAAATCTTTCGCGCGAAGGGCGTTTTTAAGCTGGATTTCACGTAGGCGCTCGGGGTTTGAGAGCAAGCTATCCACAAGCGCGGGAGCGTTTTCATCAGTCGGCGAGACGAGCGTGAATTCGGATTCGATGGCCTCGCTTGCGCCGTTTTGCGCTGTGGTAATCACCGCGCATTCAAAACTCATCGCCTCCAAAACGACGTTTGAAAACGGCTCGTAAACGGTCGGGAAAAGCAGAAGGTCGCTTCCGGCATAAATCGGACTCATATTTTTCACAAAGCCCATAAAAACGGCGTTTAGACCAAGCGCGCGCGCTCGAGTTCTGTAGTGGACGAGATTTTTGTCGGAGCCCGCTATTACGATATTGCAAGGGGTTTTGGCGTGAGCGAGAATATCCAAAAACTCGTTCATACCTTTGCGCTTAAAGCCGCTACCCGCAAAAAGCACGGTCGGCAGCTCGTAATTTAGCCCCAAGCTCTTGCATAGCGCCATTTTCGCCTCGCCTTTTTTGATGGTGGCGGGCAGATTTACGCCGTTGTAAATCAGACGGATTTTATCCTCAGAGATGCCGTAAGTATCGATGATTTGGCGCTTAATCAAATTTGAATTAGCGATGATGAGGCGCGCGTTCTCGAAGCATTTTTTTTCGAGTTTTGGGTAGACGAAATTGAGCGGATTGAGCCACCAGTGAGGTTTGGTCGCGCGATACACGCGGTGTACGCCGTCTCCGGCGCGGTAGATATCCGCGCTACTTACGCGCTCTAAACTGAAATATATCTCGTCTTCACGCTTTTGGCGCGCGACTTGCCTATTAAAGCGCAACGCCTTGAGCCACGAAGCTACGTGCTGCCTGCCTTCGTAAAAGCGCACGCGGCTTTCCACGCCTTGTTTTTCGAGAGCTTCGCGCAGGCGCATGAGATAGCGTTCCGCGCCGCCGCTCGCGTTTGGATTTTGTCTAAGAAATACGATTTTTTTCATGCGGCGATTTTAGCGCAAAATTGTTTAAATTTGGGTGATTTTTAGCAAGCTTTGGTTATAATTTGGCAAAAATTTTGGGGGTCTGATGAGATTTTTGCTTTACAACGTTACGACTTGTGTGAAAATAGGCGGGGTCGAAACTTCCTACGTCGCGATAGCCAGAGAGCTCGCGAAAGCCGGTCACGAGGTCGTTATTTGTAGCGGTAAAGGGGATTTTGCGCCCACGATTGATAATTCAAATTTGAAACTCGCGACCTTTGATTTTACCCCTAGGGAGCGCATTTTCGACCTTGGCAACGGCTTTCGCAAATTTGGCGAGCGGGTGAGCTTTTGGCTAAACGCGCGAGGATTTTTGGAGCATGAAAAGTTCGACGCCGTCGTGATTCAAAAGCCATATGATTTTTTTGTGGTTTGGGCGATGAAAAAGCAAAATCCAAATTTGAAAGCGATTTTTATCAGTGGCGGCGAGGATTTTTATTTTTTTGATAAATATTTCGTGCGCTATATCGACAAAATCATAAGCGTAAGCAATGAAAACGCGGAGATTTTGCGCGCTAGATACGGGCGCGAAGTCATAGTCGTACCAAACGGCGTGGACAAAGAGGCTTTCGCGCCAAACGCCGCGGATAGGGTGAAAATCCGCGCGAAGTTTGGCGTGAGCGAAAACGAAACGCTTTTTGGCAGCGCGGGGAGAGTCGTTGGCTGGAAGGGCTTTGATTTGGCAATCAAAGCGATGAAAGAATTTCCTGAGTGCAAATATCTGCTCTGCGGCGACGGCGAGGCTCTCGCCGGGCTAAAAACGCTAGCGGCCGAGCTCGGCGTCGAAGAGCGCGTGATATTTGCCGGGATGGTCGCTCACGACGAGCTTGCGGCGCATATGAACGCTATGGATATTTATATCCAGCCTAGCAAAGGGCACGAGGCGTTTGGCATCACGGTCATAGAGGCTTTGGCGTGCGACAAACCTTGCGTGACAAGCGATAACGGCGGCATGCGCGGCATAATAGAAAACGGCGTGAACGGATTTAAATTTGAAAACGCGAACGCCGAGGATTTGGTCGCCAAACTTCGCCTAGCTCTCGAAAATCGTTCAAATTTGAAACCGCGCGAGAGCATAAAAAGCAAATATAATTGGAGCGAGAGCGCCGAGGCAGTAATTATATGAAAATTTTATTAGCAAGATTAAAAAACAGCGACGATTTGGAACTAGTCGCGGTTTTTTTATTATGCGTATTTTTATTTGGAATTTGCGGATACGTAGCCGCCGATATCAAAAACACCGGACTTTACGGCGCGTTAGCCTTTACGCTCGTTCTTGCTTTTAGAGATTTTGCTAGGGTCAAAAATAATTTTATTTCAAATTTGAAAGAAAATAAAGCTATACTTATTTCCGCTTTTTCGCTTTTTATCGTTATGCTTTTGACTACGGCGTTTCCTTATGACGCTCAAGTTTACGACTTCAAAGATAGCTATTTATACGAATTGTTTAAAGACTTAAAAAAAGAACTCTTGTTTGTGTTTATCGCTCTTTGTGTCTTTTCAAGCAAAGAAAAATACGCGCGAATGGTTTTTGTAGCCCTCGCGCTTGCTTTGGCGGCGAGTAATTTTGGCTTTATAGCCGAGGCGGTAAAAGGCGGCGTGACGTTTGATGATTTGTTTAACAAAATAAATGGCGGAGCGCAGATAGATAGGAATTTTGCTTTTTATTTTGATATGACGTTCGCTTTTGCTTTTTTGGCACTTTTTGTATTTAGAAGCGTGGTCGCTCGCGTTTTAATTTTTGCGTTTATTGTTTTGCCCGCAGTCGCGCTTAATCTTTTCGCCGGAGCAAGGGGAAGCTGGATAGCGGGATTTATTGCGGTAATTTTGATTTTATTTGTTTTGTGGCAAAAAAAACCGGAAATTTTTGCGGCAGTAAAATATAAAAAGGCGTTATTTGCAATTTTAGCATTGCTTGTCGTATTTGTATCGGTGGAATCTGATTTTGTCAAATCGAGATTCGATAAAAGCGTGTCGGATGATTTCACGTCTCAAAGAGACGTTATATTAAAAACGCGCTTGCCGGTATTTTTTGATTCAAATAGAAGTTTTGTGGGGCTTGGATATGGAAATAGACAGTATGACGTTTTTTTCGAGAAGGAATTCGCCAAGATAAAAGCCAAAGAAGTTAAAAAAGCAAAGAAAAGTAAGAAAAAGCCTTTGAGCGCCGGCAAATTGCGAATGAAACATTTTGGACCTTTTAGAGTAGATAAAAAAGATGGTAAAAAGGTCGTTAGATGGTTGCACGATGAGCCGACTTTGGTTGCCGCTTATTATCACTACGGATTTATAGGGACTCCGATCTTTGCTTTTATGATTTTTTACTTGCTTTATGCGAGTTATAAGCGCGCAAAGGACAATGTTTTGTATCTAGGGCTTTTTGGCTCTATGCTTGCATTTTACGTGATTCGCGGGTTTTTTGAAAATCTTGGAACATCATTTATTTTTATAATGATAGGAATATTTATATTGTTAAACTATAAAAAAGAGAGCGCGAATTGAATATTATTTACGTCTATCCCGAGGAAATTTTACAAAAAAACGCGCGGGAGATTTCCGTGCTAAATACGGTAAACGAGCTCAAAAACTTCGCTCGCGTTCGCCTCGCGCTTTCAAATTTGAATTGCGCCGTCGGCGAAATTAACGCCAAATTTGATTTAAATTTGAAAAGTGACGATTTTATTCTCGTCAAAAAGCGATTTTTGGGGTTTAGAAGCAACAAAATTTTTAATTTTAATTTGCGCCGCGTCATCGCCCGCGAATCGGATACTGTGTTTTACGCTCGCCATCTAAAAACCGCCGCATACCTCCTCGCGCACAAAAAACCCTCGCAAAAAGTCGTTTTCGAAGCCCACGAATGCTTCGCTTCTCAAAATCCCTCCGCCCGCGAACTCGAAAAAATGGCACTTTCAAATTGCGATTTTTACGTATTTCACAACGCGTCTACCCGCGATGAACTCGCCAAAATCTACGGCATAACCTTCCTAAATAGCGCGGTCGCTTACAACGGCGTGAAACTCCCCGAAATGCAGAGCGCGCCAAGCAAGCATTTCAAATTTGACGAAATCGCGTATTTTGGCAGTTTTATCGCGTGGAAAGGCGTGGATTTGCTGCTTGATTTGCTCGCGCGGGATTCAAATTTGAAATTATTTTTATACGGCGACGACAAGGCGGACTCGGCGCGCTCGCTCAAAAACCAAATCGCGGAGCGCGGGTTAGAGGGGAGAGCGCGCTTTATGGGCAGACTCTCGCAAGCCGAGGTTGTAAAAGAGCTTACAAAAAACGAGCGCATTTTAATCTTGCCAAACAAAAAAAGCGAGTATTCAAATTTCAGCGTGCCGATTAAGATTTTTGAGTATCTAGGCACGTGCAACCTAGTTTTTGCGCCCTCTTTCGCGCCTTTTCGCGAGGTTGTGCGAGACGGAGAAAACGGCTTTTTGTATGAGCCTGAGAACATAGACGCGCTCGCAAGCCTGTTAGAAACGGTCTCGCAAAAAAGCGCGGACGAGCTAAACTCGGTGGCGAACGCCGGGCGAGAGAGCGTGAAAAACTTCACTTGGGCCGCTCGCGCCCGGGCGATAGCGACCGCGCTAAAATCGGCGTTTGGTGATGATAATTCAAATTTGAAAGGCGAAGCATGAATGCCGAAATTTCGTCCGCGCTAGCCGGACAAATAACGCTTGCGCGGGGTTTCAGGGCAGTGCGCCCCGACCGTAAAAACGGGCTTTGCTCGTCTGCGGAGTAAAAAGATGAGCCTTCGCGAAACTCTCGTTAAACTTGCCCTAAAACGTTATAAAATAGCCAAAAATCCCGTCGCGAGCGAGTTTGAAAGCGTTTGCTTTCTTAGCAATACCGCCATCGGCGACACGCTTTTTAACACGCCGTTTTTTCGCGAATTTAAGCGGCTTTTTCCACACAAAAAAGCAATCGCGGTTTTTGACCCCTCAAACGCGAGCCTTTTTGAAACCAATCCGTATTTGGACGAGATTATTCGCTACGACGGGCGTTGGAATGGTTTTTTCGCGGCAGTCAAGGCTCTTAAAAAAGCCGCGCCCGACGTTTGTTTGATACTACATTCAAACGAGCCGCAAGCCACGCCGCTAGCGGTGTTTGCGGGCGCTAAATATATCTACAAAATCCCCGATTTTGGCAGCGACTTTGCGCGCTGGCATTCAAACGAGCCGATGAAATACGGCGAGATTGACTACGTGCCGCTTAAAAAGCTAGAATATATGCGCTTTTTGGGCGCGGAGGCTAGCGGGGACACGAGGCTCGAGCTGTTTTTGAAGGGGGACGAGTTCGCGGCGGCGCGGACGGCGATAGAATATGATTCAAATTTGAAATACGTCGGAATCCAAATGGGCGCTAGCACCGTTCACAAGCAATGGTTTTTGGAAAGCTGGATAACTCTTGGCAAAAAGCTACTTGCAGACGGGTGCGTCAAAATCGTGCTCACGGGAAGCCCTAGCGAGCGGGGGATGGCTGAGGAGCTAGAGCGCGCGCTAGGGAGCGAGCGAGTGCTAAATATGGCGGGAAAGATGAATTTGAGGGGTTCGGCGGCGTTAGTTGGTTGTCTTGATTTGCTTATCACCCCAGATACCGGACCGCTTCACGTCGCGGCGGCTCTGGGCGTGCCGACGGTATGTTTTTTTGGACCGACGCCTTCAAAAGGCGCGAACCCGAATTTCGACGTGGAAATTCACAAATTTATCCAAAAACCAAAAACCTGCGAGCCTTGCATTTCCAAAAAATGCAAAAACCCAAAATGCATGCTCCAAATCACGCCCGAGGACGTCTACGCCATGGCGCGCGAACTACTGGATAATTCAAATTTGAAAGGCGAAGCATGAATACCGAAATTTCGTCCGCGCTAGTCGGACAAATAACGCTTGCGCGGGGTTTCGGGGCAGTGCGCCCCGACCGTAAAGACAGGCTTTGCCTGTCTGCGGAGTAAAACAATGTCCGTTCCCGTTTTGATGTATCATCACGTCTTGCCGAGCGCGGGCTTTATCGCTAGTAGCGCGAGCGAGTTCGAGGCGCAGATGAGGTATCTGGCGACGCACGGTTGGCGCGCGCTTAGTATGGATGAATTTCTCGCGTGGAAAAAAGGCGAACTCGAGTTGCCACGAAAGTCCGTGCTTATCACGTTTGACGACGGTTGGCGGGATAATTTCGTTTTTGCGTATCCAATTCTTAAAAAATACTGCCTTAGGGCGACGATTTTTCTCGTGACCGGCTGGATAGACGCGGCGAGCGAGGGGAAAAGCGAGTTCGCGCCCTTAGACCACTCTGCCGCCAAAGCCGCCGCGCCGCGCGATCCGCGCTCGGTGATTCTAAACTGGGACGAGGTGGCGGCGATGAGCGATATTTGCGATTTTCGCTCGCATACGCATACGCACGGAGACGATTATTTCGGCTCTCTTGCGCCGCTCGAAGACCTCTCGAGGTGTCGCGAAACGATGAAAAGGAGACTGGGGCTCGATGATACTGTGCTTTGCTGGCCGCGTGGTAAATACGACGAAAACCGCCTAAAAATCGCGCTCTCTCTTGGCTATAAGGCGTTTTTTACCACACAGCGCGGCGTAAACAAACCTGACGGCGACCTTTCGCGCATAAAACGCGTGGCGGTCAAAGGCGGCGCGGGCTGGCTTGCTAAGACGCTATTTATCTATTCGAGTGATTTTTGGGGCGAGATTTATACCAAGCTCAAAAAATAATTCAAATTTGAACTTAATTCAAATTTGAATTAGCCAAGTAGGCTTTTGTAGATTTCTAGCACGCGGGCGGCCATGACTTTTTGCGTGAAATTTTCACGGACGAACTTTTGCTCGTTCGCGCGGAGGGCGGCGAGTTTTTGGGGGTGTGCTAGCAAGTCTTCGAGCGCGGCGAAAATCGCTTCCTCATCAAAATCCACAAGAGCGAAATTATTCCCGTCAAATAGATCGCTCACGCTGCCCACGTCCGTAGCTACGGTCGGCACGCGCATGAGTAGGGCTTGCATCACGGATTGGGGCACGCCTTCTTTTTCGGACGTTAGCGCGAAAATATCGATAGCCGCGAGGAATTTCCCGGGCTCGCTCGTGTGCCCGACGAGTTTGGCGTAGCTCGCCATATCGTGTTCGGCGATGAATTTTTCGTGCGCGGGACGCATAGGACCCTCTCCGGCTATCGCGAAGACGGCGTTTGGGAACCGCTCGTGCAATCTCAAAGCGCAACGCAAGAAAATATCGTGGCGTTTTAGTCCACGAAGAACCGCTAGCGCGCCTACGACGGTCGCGTCTCTTGCAAATCCAAACTCCGCTCTGCATGTCTCGCGGTCGTAAAGCGCGGGGTCAAACACGCTCTCGTCCGCGCCCGTTGGGATAGAGCGGATTTTCTCAGGCGCGATGCGGTTATATTTTATCATATCCTCTCTCACGCCTTCGCCCGTGGTGATGATGAAATCGGCTAGCGAGTTGATGAAATTTAGGCGCGAAGGATTGATGCGAGACGAGAGGTGGCGGGTGCGGATAAACTTCGCCCCCGCACATTTGGCCGCGAGCCCCCCGACCCAAGTATCCTTGCCGCTGTGGGTGTTGACTATTTCAAATTTGAAACGTTTGATAATGCGAACAAGCCCCCAAAACGTCGTCAAATCAAAACTTCCGCGAAAAGGCAGTTCGAACACTTCAAATCCCGCCTCTCTCGCCGCGGCGTTGATTTTAGCCTCATGTGAGCAGGCGAGGGCGAGCTCCACGCCAAGAGCTCTCATCGCCTTCATTTCGCCGATTATGCGGATTTCTTGCCCGCCCCAGCCGTCGCTCCATTCGGTATGTAAAACTTTCATTTTGGTAGCCTATATTTTGAGTTTCGAGAGCCAAAGCGCGAGTACCAGTCGCCAAAAAACGGCGCGGAATACACGAGCAATTTTTTGCGTATACGGGCGAGATAATCGCGTTCGCCCTTTTTGGCTGTGCTGATATCTACGCGGCGTATGAGATATGGGTCGTCGCCCGCGCAAAAAGGCCCGTCGATAGTGCTAAAAGCGAATTTGTATCCGCATTCCTTTAACGCTTTGACAGAAAGAGCGTTGAAATGTCCGCGCGGCCAGCAAAAACCGTAGCTATCACGCTCGCCGAATAGTTCTTTCATTTTTTCAAGCGAGCGTGAAAACTCGCTTCTAAGAGCCGCTTCGTCCTCGCTATCGCAGTCAAAATGGCTAAAAGTATGTCCGTCAAACTCGATTAGTCCGCTCTCAAACATTTCGCGCGCTTCGCTAACCCTCAAAAATAAATCCGTATCGCGCGCGGCAATGATGTCTTTTTGCGGTTTTGGCGCGGGTTCGCCAACTCTGGGCGCGTCTAGGATGCTACCGGCGACGAGAAAAATCACCGCTGGAACGCCGTGTTTTTTAAGCACGGGATAAGCAAAGGCGTAGTTGTCCCAGTATCCGTCGTCAAAAGTAAGCAGGACGTGGCGGCGTTCAAATTTGAAATCTCCCGCAAGTCCGCGGCGAAAATCACTGTAGGAAATGAACTCAAATCCTAACTCGCGCACCGCCAAAATCATGCGCTCTAAGATGCGCGGCGTAATCGTGAGGCTCGCGCACTCGCGGTGGCAGTGGTGCATGGTAAATACTATCATTTTTGCGCGTCCTTATTCAAATTTGATTTGTATCGCGGGCTTTTTTCGACTTCGGCGACGAGCTGGGCAAGGCGCGTTTTTAGCGTGTTTTGGCTGAAATTGTCGCTCACAAAACGGGAGGCGTTTTTGGCGCATTTTTCTTTCAAATTTGAATTATTCGCCATTTCTAGGATTTTTGCGCTCAAATCCTTTTGGTCTTTAAATTTCGCGCAAAGCCCACGCTCGCCGTGCTTTACGAGATAATTCATCGGCTCTTTATCATAAACCACGATAGGCAAAGAACAACTCATAGCTTCTAATAACACGGTAGGCAATCCTTCGCTATGACTGGCAAAAACGTAAATGTCAAAGCCTTTCATCACGTTTATCACGTCGTCGCGAAATCCCGTGATAATCGCGTCTTTGACGTGTTCGCCCAGCTCGGATTTTAGACGCGCTACCGATTCTTCGCTACCGTCTCCCGCAAAAACTAGTTTCAAATTTGAAATATGCTCAAAAAGCGGTAAAGCCGCGCGCGCGAAGTCGTAAACGCCCTTTTTTTCTAAAATCGAGGTGAGCGTGCCTATGACAAAAGCGTTTTGCAAACCAAATTCGCGCCGAAACGTAGAGACCGCGGCGACGTTTGCTTTTACATCCGTAACCGGCGGCAAGAAAAACAGCTTTTCTTCGCTCACGCCTATGCTTTGCAGATATTTTTTGACGCTAGGCGAGACGTAGATGATTTTATCCATCATATGGCGGAACATAAATTTGCTCGCAAGCCCGCGAATTGCGTATTCGTTGTGTCGTTCTCTGGCAAAATAGGCGTGCGGGCAAAAGAGCCTCGCGATGGCGCAAATCCATCCGTCAATAGAGCCGTTGGCGACGACAAGGGAAATGCCCCGCTCGCGCACGGTGCGAATGAGAAGCGGAATTGTTTTATGATACGTGTGTTTTTCGATGACGGCATTAACAACCGCGAAGCCCTCGTCTCGCGCTCTGCGGTCTATATCGCTATTTGGCTCGCAAAATAAGCTTACTTCGTGTCCTAAATCACGCAAAACGCGCATTTCGTTTAAGACTTTGTTTTGTTCGCCGCCCCAGTGCAGCAGCGCTTCGGTAAATAAAATATTCATTCCGCCCTCGTTTTAACGTATTTCCAAAAAGTATATTGCGCGTAGAGCCTCGCTATCACGTAGCCTCGCCAGCCTTCCAAAAATCCGCCTTTTAGGACGTAGAGGCGAAAAAACGCCCAAAACGGATGAAAAATCGCCTTGATTTTGTTTGGACGAGCGTTCAAATTTGAATAACGATTTTGTTTGGCGATAAATTGCTCCACGCTCTCGTAAGCGTGATGGATAAAGTGATTTTTTAGCGCGCCAATCTCGCCGCTCGCGACTACGCTTTCGTGCACGGCTCGCCCGTCAAAACGAGCAAATTTGCGATTGAAAAGACGAACGGTATAGTCTGGATATAATCCCATGCGCTTAATCGGAGCGCCAAAAAAATAATTTAGTCTCGCGACTTTATAGGCGACGGGGTTTAAATTTGATTGCGCGGACGAGCCAAGCCCGTCTTTGCGCTCGGGGCTCACCGCCCCGAAACCCCGCGCTTCGCGTAATTGTCCGGCTTCGCGGACTGAATTTTCGGCATTCAAATTTGAATTAACGACTTCTCGAATTTCGGCGGAAAGCTCGGGCGTGAGAACCTCGTCGCTGTCTAGCACAAAAACCCAGTCGTTTTTTGCCGCGTCCACGCCGAATTGCTTTTGCGCTCCAAATCCAAGCCAGTCTTGACGAATGAAGCGGACGCGCTCAAACTCGCTCGCGATAGTCTCCGTTTCATCGCTCGAACCGCTATCGACGATTATGATTTCGTCCGCCCATGCCGCGCTTGCTAGCACTTCGCGCAAGTATTTTTGGCTATTAAAGGTAAGAATAACGAAGCTTATCATTTATGATAGATTTCCGGGTGATAGGTCGCGAATTTGCGGTGCATCCAAAAATACTCGCTTGGATTTCGCTCTATTATGCGTTGCGTTGCGTCGCTTTGGGCTTGCGTAGCGAGCTCTATGACGCGCTCTTTTGGCAGTTCGCGCACGTCGATAGCGGGCATGAAAACGATTTTTGTATTGTTTTCACCCGAGCGCGTGGCAAACGCGGGCACGATGAGCGCGTCCGTTTTGCGAGCGAATACCGAAACCGCGTGCGTGTGGGAGATTTCGTGTCCGAAAAATTTGCAAACCACGCCTTCTTCCTTTCTTGCGTCTTGGTCTACTAGCACGCCAAGAAGCCTATGCGATTTGATGGCCGCAAGCACTCTGCGCGCACTGTCGGGGCTATTTTTGGGGATGAGCTCGATACCAAACATTTCGCGTTTTTGGGTAAGTATTTCGTCCATCACCGCGCTATCTAGGTTGCGCCCGATGATAGAAACCTCGCCAAACTTAGCCGCCATAGCTAAGCTAAAAAATTCCCAGTTGCCGTAATGCGCGGTTTGCACGATGACGGGGCGACCAGTAGCGAGTGCGGAGAGCAAGATTTGCTCGTTTTCAAACTCGGCTTTTTCTAAGATTTGTGCTTTGTCAAGTTTCGTGTTGCGCAAAAACTCGCTCGCATAAAAGCCGAAATTGCGGTAAGTTTCGCGCACGATTTGCTCGACTTGCGCGGCGTTCAAATTTGGAAAGCAAAACGCGATATTTTGGCGCATAATGCGGGTATGCTTGGAATCAAATTTGAAAAAGCACCACGCGACAAAACCAAAAAATCCGCGCAGCCCGCGCGTGGGAAGCGAGAGGGCGCAAAAGCGTGCGAAATGATAAAGCGAGAGATAAACTTTATCCATTTATCATCGCCCTAGCTTTTTTGATGATAGTGAAAGGCTCGATTTCGATGATACAATAATCCCTCTTGTTGATGTGGCGGGCGTCTACTTTGCGACCCGCGTCGAGCACGACGTTTAGCGCGGTGGCGTAGGCGTTGCGCTCGCTCGGGCGATTGCCAAATAGTATAATCGAGCGGCAGTTTTGCGCCCATGCGATATGACTGATCGCGCTATCGTTGCCTATCGTTAAATCGACGTTCTCGACCACCCAAATCATTTGCGCTATGCTCATTTTTGGCAGGATTTGAGCTTTGGTGTCTTTGACTATTTTGCGAGCAAATTTGAGTTCTTCCTCCGTGCCGTAGCATACCCAAATATTGGCTTCTTTTTGCAGTTCTCTGATGACGCTAGGGAATAATGGATAGCACTTGCTAAAATCGCTCGCAAAAGGCGCGATGAGGATATTTTTACCACTTTCAAATTTGAAATCTTCCGGCGCGGAAGCGGCGTGAAAAATAGGACTTTTCCCCGCGATTTCTTTTCGCATAAACTTAAATCCCAGAGCCTCGCTCGCTAGCGTGAGATAGCGGATAATCACGTTTTCGTTGTAGTCGCAGTCTATTTTGCGCGTATAGAATCTGCAAGCAAGCGCCTCTCTCGCACCGCGCTCGGAGTAGCCTACGATTTCGCCGCCTCCGACGCTTAGGATTTTCGCGACTAGCGCTGATTTGATTAGCCCTTGAAAGTCTAAAATCACGTCGAATTCGCCAGCGCGGGATTTTAAGATTTTGTAGGATTTGAGAAATCTCCCCGCTTTGAGCGGGACGGCGATAATTTCTATTTTTTCATTCAAATTTGAAAGCACGGCGGCGAACTTTTCGTCGCAAATCCAAGTAATCTGCGCGTCCGGCAGATGACGGCGAACGAATTGTATTGCGGTGGCGGTTTGGACGATATCTCCGAGCGCCGAAAGTCTGATAATTGCTATTTTCAAGTTTTTTTCCATATTTTTTTGGTATCATTATAGGCAAAAAAATCTGAAAAAGCGGTAAAAATGAGTAAAAACGGCTATATTTGCGTGTTTGATTGCGAAACCATTCCCGACGTGGCGCTTTTGGAGCGCGTGATGAGCGAGGAGGACGTGGCGAGTTGCAAAAATGGCGACGAAATTGATAAAAAGGCGCTTAGCGAGCTAGCATTCACGAGACAAACCGAGGCAAGCGGAAGTTCGTTTTTACCGGTTTGCTTTCACGAGGTAGTGGCGATTTCTGCGGTGATGAGCGATAGTTTCGGGCGATTTCGCTCGGTAAATACGATAGAAGGCACAAACGAAGAAGAAATCATTAGAAAATTTATTCGTTTCATCGAGGCGCACAATCCGCGTTTAGTGAGCTTTAACGGGCGGGGCTTCGACCTACCGATGATTATGGCGCGCGCCCTTAAATACAATATCTCCGCACCGTCGTATTTTTGTGTGAACGACCGCGAAAATGGCAAAGACAAATGGACGAATTACCGCTCGCGCTACGACGGGGTTTTTCATCTAGATTTGCTAGATCATATTGGCGATTTTGGCGCGGTAAGAGGGCTTAAGCTAGACACTTTGTGCGCTAGCGTGGGGTTGCCCGGCAAATACGATGTGCACGGCGATCAGGTGCTCGAGCTTTATTATGCCGGCGAACGAGATAAAATCGACGAATACTGCGAATCTGATGTGCTAAATACGTATTGGCTCTTTCTCAAATACGAGCTTTTGCGGGGAAATTTGACAATTGAAGATTACGCGGATTATATTTCGCTTATGAGCGAATATTTAAACACAAACAAGGCGCAAATGTCGTATACTCCGGTATTTTGCGAATATATCAAAAACGAACTTGAAAAGGTGAAAAAACAATGAAAATTTTAGTTACCGGGACGGCGGGATTTATAGGTTTTTGGCTTAGCAAGACGCTTGCTGAGCGTGGCGATGAGGTCGTGGGATATGATAACATTAACGACTATTACGACGTAAACCTCAAATACGGTCGCCTCGCGCAGCTTGGCGTGAGCCGCGAGGATGCGGAGGGCGGACGGCTCGCGAGCTCGTCTAAATATTCAAATTTGAGATTTCTCAAAGCGGATTTGGCGGATTTAGATACGATGAAAAAACTTTTCGACGCCGAGAAATTCGACGTCGTAGTCAATCTCGCGGCGCAAGCGGGCGTGAGATATTCGCTTAAAAATCCGCATGCGTATTCGGCGAGCAATTTGGTTGGTTTTGTCAATATCTTGGAGTGTTGCCGCAACGCGGGCGTAAAAAACCTCGTCTACGCTAGCTCGAGTTCGGTTTACGGTCTTAACGAAAACATGCCTTTTAGCACGCACGAGAGCGTTAATCACCCTATTAGTCTCTACGCCGCGACCAAAAAAAGCAACGAGCTTCTTGCTCACACTTACAGCCATCTTTTTGGCTTGCCTACGACCGGTTTGCGATTTTTCACAGTTTATGGCGAGTGGGGCAGACCCGATATGGCGCTATTTTTATTTACCGACGCGGCCGTGCACGGCAAGGCAATCGACGTGTATAATTACGGCGAGATGATGCGCGATTTTACTTATGTGGGAGATATCGTCAAGGGCGTGATAAAATGCGTCGATAACCCCGCCAAACCAAATTTAGCTTGGAGTGGCAAAAATCCCGATCCGGCGAGCTCATCCGCGCCGTATAGGGTCTATAATATCGGCAACAACAGCCCGGTCAAACTCATGGACTATATTCGCGCGGTCGAAAAGGCTCTCGGGCGCGAAATTAAGAAAAATCTTATGCCAATCCAACCGGGCGACGTGCCCGCCACTTACGCGGACGTGGGCGATTTGGTCACGGACTTTGACTACAAGCCAAACACAAGCGTAGAAGAGGGCGTGGCAAGATTCGTAAAATGGTACGTGGATTACTATCAAATAAAACTCTAATAGCGCGTTTAATTCAAATTTGGCTCGTTTGTGCGGCTTTTTGCGGTTTTTCTTTCGCCGCTTCGCCCGCCATGCTCGTGGTTCGATATGACGGGCGCGATATTTCAGGCTGGGTGATGAGCGAGAAATATGACGGCGTGAGAGGATTTTGGGACGGGAAGCGTTTCATCTCTAAAAGCGGTAAAATCATGGCCGCGCCAAAAGATTTCACGAGCGGTTTGCCTCCTTTTGCCATAGACGGCGAACTTTGGGCGGGGCGCGGTAAATTTGAAAAAACGACCTCCATAGTCGCTCGCGCTAAAGACTGGAGCGAGCTTAAGTTTATGGTTTTCGACGTGCCGGGAGCGAAAGGCGATTTGTTTGCTCGCCTTGCCGTTTTGAGCGAGTTTTTGGCGTCGCACCCGAATCCGCGCATCGCGATAATCGCGCAAAAGCCCGTTATTTCAAATTTGAATATGCAAAAGTTCCTTACAAGCGTGGTAAACGCGGGCGGCGAGGGT
>ONQI01000079.1 GCA_900319915.1 uncultured Campylobacter sp. | reverse complement strand
CAACATTTACCGCACGCTTTGCGAAATCGCCAAAAAAGGACTTCTAGTAGAGCGCAGCAAGCCGGTGTTTTGGAGCTGGGCGGCTAGAAGCGCGCTCGCCGAGGCCGAGGTCGAGTATCAAGACAAAGAGGATTATAGCATCTACGTAGCGTTCGCGCTAGATGACGACGCGGCGAGCAAACTTGGCGCCAAGGATGCTAAGGCGGTAATCTGGACTACCACGCCTTGGACGCTTGCGGCCAACCAAGCCATTAGCCTAAAACCAGATGAGAAATACGTAATCACGGGCGAAAATTACATTTTTGCCAAACCGCTTCTAGAAAGTCTCGTCGCGCAAGGTATCACAAAAGGCGAAATTAAGAAAGAATTTCGCTCGAACGAACTCGAGCGCCTGCACGCGATAAATCCGCTAAACGGCAGAAAATCTATGTTTATTTTGGGCGATCACGTTCTTATGGACGGGGGTAGCGGTCTAGTGCACACGGCTCCGGGTCATGGCGAGGACGACTACTTTGCAAGCCTTCGCTACGGCATCGAGGTTATCATGCCGGTCGATGAAAACGGTTGCTACGACGAGACTTTGCGCGTTAAAAAATTATTGCCTGAAAACCTACTAGATGAGTTTATCGGTATGCATATTTTCAAAGCAAACGACAAAATCGTCGAGATTTTGGGCGACGCGGTGGTAAAAGTAGGCAAATTTACTCACTCCTATCCGTTCTGCTGGCGCACGCACAAACCTGTGATTTACCGCGCTACCAAGCAATGGTTTATCGCGATGGACGAGCCTCGTCTCGGTGGCAAGACCCTTCGCGAGCGCGCTCTTACCGCGCTTGAAAGCGTGAAATTTTATCCGGAGGTTGGTATCAAGCGCATAGGCTCGATGATAGAAAATCGCCCCGATTGGTGTATCTCTCGTCAAAGAGACTGGGGTGTGCCAATAGCGTTTTTCCGTGATAAGGCGACCAAAGAGCCGATTTTCGACCCTGAAATCATGGAGCACATCGCGAATATCTTCGAGGAAAAAGGCGCGGACGCGTGGTGGGATATGAGTATAGAAGAGCTTTTGCCCGCCGGTTCCAAATTTGAAGCCGCTAAGCTCGAAAAATGCGACGGAATTCTTGACGTTTGGTTTGATAGCGGTTCGACGTGGAACGCCGTGCTAAATAGCGGCGACTACGACGCGGGACGCTACCAAACCGATATGTATCTAGAAGGCAGCGACCAACATCGCGGCTGGTTCCAAAGTTCGCTTTTGCTAAGCGTCGCAATAAACGAAAAAGCGCCGTATAAAAATATCCTCACCCACGGCTTTACGGTCGACGGCAACGGTAACAAAATGAGCAAATCCAAAGGCAACGTCGTCGCTCCGGCGGAAGTGGCTAAAAAATACGGCGTGGAGATTTTACGCCTATGGGTGGGTCTCAGCGATTATTCCGGAGATCTTAAAATCAGCGACGATATTCTCAAACAAGTAAGCGAGCAATATCGCAAAATCCGTAACACAATAAGATTTTTGCTTGCTAACGTAAACGATCTAGACGACGAGTATTCAAATTTCACTATGCTTGATAAGTGGATTCTTACTCGCGCGAGCAAGACTTTTGTCGAGGTAAACTCATGTTTCCAAAATTACGAGTTTGCCAAAGGATTTAGCGCGCTTCTCAATTTCATCACGGGTGATCTTAGCGGTATTTATCTCGACGTTTGCAAAGACAGACTTTACTGCGACGACAAGGACTCCGCGCGCCGCCGCTCGGCTCAATACGCCATGGCTCTTATCGCGCGCTCTATCATTGCCCTCATAGCGCCTACGCTCACTTATACCGCCGACGAAGCTATAGAAGCCGCGCCGCAAATTATCAAAGGCAAATGCAAAAATATATTTGATATGATTTACGAACCGCTAGACTTTGACTTCGATATAAAAGACGAAATGTTACTCGCCGCGCGCGAAAAATTTAACGAAATCGTGGACGCTCTCAAAAAAGACAAAGTCATCAAATCTACTCTCGAAGTCGTGCTAGAAACGACCGCAAACGAGATTTTGGCAAACGACCTAGAAGACGTGACCGATTGGTTCGTAGTTAGCGAAATTGTCAGTAACGAACCAAACGGCGGTGAAGAGCTAGGCAAATTTGAAATAGAGGGCGAAATATTCAAGATTTATCGGGCACTCAAACACAAATGCCCAAGATGCTGGAAATTTACCGCTCGCGAAGAGGAATGTTTGTGTCCTCGTTGCGCCAAAGCGATGAAAAATGTTTGATAAACCGGTCGAGACTTGGCTCATTTGCGCCACTATCGCCGTGATTTTGGTTTGCGTGGGCGTGGGAGTCGCGTTTGTGAATAAATACAAGGAGAGAGTATGATAAGCCTAAAAGAGGCGATGAAATTAAGTTCAAGCGATATTTTAGAACTAAGAAAAGATTTAAAAAACAAGATTAAAGAAACCGCCGAACTTGGCGCCTATGTCGAGCAACTAACGGGCGGCGAGATAGGCGATGAATATACTGGCGTGCCAATAGCCGTCAAAGACAATATCCAAGTAAAGGGCTGGAATATTACCAGCGGCTCAAAAATCCTGCAAGGCTACGTCGCGCCCTATAACGCGACCGTCATAGAAAAAATGCTAAGCGCAAATCTCGCGCCTTTTGGTCGCACAAATATGGACGAGTTTGCTATGGGAAGCACTACGGAGAGTTCTTTTTATGGCAAGACTTTAAACCCGCTTGACCACACTCGCGTGCCAGGAGGCTCTAGCGGCGGTAGCGCGGCCGCGGTAGCGGCGGGTATCGCCGTGGCGGCTCTTGGCAGCGACACGGGCGGCTCGATTCGTCAACCCGCTGCGTTTTGTGGTTGCGTGGGATTTAAGCCAAGCTATGGCAGAGTAAGCCGCTACGGACTTGCAGCGTATTCTAGCAGTCTAGATCAAATCGGACCGATTACTAGGAGTGTCGAGGACGCCGCGCTTCTTTATGACGTTATCGCGGGTCACGACGAGCACGACAGCACCAGCGCGAATATCAAATTTGAATCAACCGCGCCTAAACTAAACGGAGAGCGCAAACTCACTATCGCTTTTATCAAAAACTATATCGACGGAGCTAGCGAAGAGGTCAAAAAAGCACTCTACGACGTGCGCTCCAAGCTTGAGAGTATGGGGCACAAAGTCATCGAGCGCGATCTCGCCAACTCCAAGTATGCTATCGCGGCTTATTATATCATCGCTACAGCCGAGGCTAGCGCGAACCTTAGTCGCTACGACGGAGTGCGTTACGGACGTCGTGCCGAGGTTTCAAATTTGAAAGAAATGTACGCCAAAACACGCGGCGAAGGCTTCGGCGCCGAGGTGCAACGCCGCATGTTGCTCGGTACTTTCGTGCTTAGCAGTGGATATTACGACGCGTATTATATCAAAGCTCAAAAAGCGCGCCATTTCATCAAAAGAAGCTATGAAGAAGTATTTGCGGACGCGGATATTATCATGATGCCGGTCGCTCCAAACGTCGCTTATAAGTTCGGCGAGCTCGCAGATCCGCTCCAAGCTTATCTTAGCGATATTTACACTATCGGCGTAAATCTCGCTGGGCTTCCCGGTATCACCGTTCCGGCTGCTAAAAACAAAGACGGCCTAAATATCTCCGCGCAGTTTATCGGTCGCGCTTTTGACGAACAAAGCGTGCTCGACGTCGCTTATGGTCTTGAAAATCTCTTGAAAGGAAACTAACATGCAAATTATTAAACGCGCTCTTACTTTCGAAGACGTGCTTCTCGTGCCTCAATACTCTGAAGTCCTTCCTAAAACGGTGGATTTGAGTAGCAAATTTACGCGCAATATTTCCCTAAATATCCCTATAGTCTCGGCCGCGATGGATACCGTGACCGAGCACAGGACGGCAATCATGATGGCGCGTCTTGGCGGTATCGGTGTCATTCACAAGAACATGGATGTTGCTAGTCAAGTCAAGGAAGTAACTCGTGTCAAAAAAAGCGAGAGCGGCGTCATCATCGATCCCGTATATGTCTATCCGGACGCCACTATTCGCGACGCGCTTGCGGTAATGAGCGAGTATCATATTTCAGGCGTTCCCGTAGTCGAAAAGGACAAAACCCTCATCGGTATTCTCACAAACCGCGATTTGCGTTTTGAGACAGACCACGGCAAGCACGTGCGCGACGTGATGACTAAAATGCCACTAATTACCGCGAAAGTTGGATGCACGCTTGACGACGCGGAAAAGATTTTTTCAAACACCAAGGTTGAGAAACTCCCAATCGTAGGAGAAAATAACAAACTCGAGGGTCTCATCACCATAAAAGATCTCAAAAAACGCAAAGAATATCCAAACGCCAATAAAGATAAATTTGGTCGTCTAAGAGTTGCGGCGGCCATTGGAGTGGGGCACATAGACCGCGCTTTGGCTCTCGCAAACGCCGGTGCGGACGCTCTTGTCATGGACTCTGCACACGGACATTCCAAGGGCATTATCGATACTCTAAAAGACATCAAAAAGGCCGTTCCTAACGTCGATATAGTCGTGGGAAACGTCGCAAATCCGGCGGCTATTCCGGATCTTATCAAGGCAGGCGCGGATGCTATCAAGGTGGGAATCGGACCGGGCTCAATCTGCACCACTAGAATCGTCGCGGGCGTGGGCGTACCGCAAATCACTGCCATCGCCGATTGCGCGGACGCGGCCAAGGGAAGCGGCGTGCCTATTATTGCAGACGGCGGTATCAAATATAGCGGCGACATCGCCAAAGCTCTCGCTGCGGGTGCTTCGTGCATTATGGCGGGAAGCTTATTTGCAGGTTGCGACGAGACTCCGGGCGAGCTTGTTACTTACCAAGGTCGTCAATATAAAGCTTACCGCGGTATGGGCAGCATAGGCGCGATGACTCGCGGTAGTAGCGATAGATATTTCCAAGAAGGCACCGCGCAAGACAAACTCGTACCAGAGGGTATCGAGGGTCGCGTGCCATACGCTGGCAGTCTTAAACAAGTCGT
>ONQI01000105.1 GCA_900319915.1 uncultured Campylobacter sp. | reverse complement strand
GCCTTGCGCCACGCGAGTAGGCAAACCCGTCGAAGGTCCGCCGCGCATGACGTTTACTATCACGAGCGGAATTTCGGCGATGAAAGCAAGTCCGATTTGCTCGCTTTTGAGTGAAATTCCCGGCCCCGAGCTCGCGGTCATAGCCTTCACGCCGCTCATACTGGCGCCGATGGCTACCGAAATACCCGCGATTTCGTCTTCCATTTGGATAAAAGTGCCGCCGTGAGCGGGCAAAAGCGAACTTAGTTCGTGCGCGATTTCGCTAGAAGGCGTAATGGGATAACCGCCAAAAAACTTGCACCCGCATTCCACGCTAGCGCGCGCTACAAGGGAGTTTCCCGTGGTGATAATGCGCCTCATAGCCCCTCCTTTAATCTAAAATTATTCGCTTTTATCGCCTCTGCGCGAGCGCGAGATTCGGGAGTAAGCTTGGCAAATTTAAATCCCTTTTCGGCTACAAAAATCGCGAAATCAGGGCAACGAAGTTCGCACTCGCGGCATCCTATACAGGCCTGTGCGTGCACCACGCGCGCCATTACGCCTTGAATCGCATGCGCGTCCTCCACCATCGCTAGCGCGCCCGAGGGACATACGCTCACGCACACGTTGCACGATTTGCAACGGTTTTCGTCAATTCTGACGGCAACTTCTTCCATTAAAACTCCTTAACGGGTTCATTCAAATTTGAATTATACCCATTTATTCTAAATTTAATTCAAATTTGAAGGGTTTTGGGGTTTTAAATTTAATAAAAAATATTCAAATTTGAACGGGTAGTTTTTGGGCGAGCCCGCGCGATTATTTGATTTCTTCGTATTTTTTGGATAGTCGCAATCCCACCCAGCCCCACAGCGCGCAAACGACCGCGCCGCCGACGAGAGTCGCGCCCGCGCCAAATTTGAAAAGAGCCCCTTCGAGTTGCGCGCTAAGAGCGTCGCCGCCGCGATAAACGACGGTGTCGAGGAAGTTTTTGACCTTGTATTTGCTCTCGCCGTCAAGGGGCACGAAGAGCATCTCGCGAGCGGGTTTGACAAGAGCGTATTCGCCTATGCGACGCGCGCTCATTACGATAGCCAGCGGCAAAAACGCGGGGTGCGTGAACGCTAGCAAAATAAACGCGCCCGCAAGCGCGAATCCAAGGAGCGATAGCAGCCATTTAAGCCCGCAAAATTGCGCGATTTTAGCCGTGAGAAAAATCTGAATGAAAAGGCTCGCGCTTTGCACTACAAGGTCGATGGTCGCGAACGCCGAAACTCGCTCCTCGCGGCTCGCAAACGTAGCGCTCACCACACGCGCCTGCTCCATATAAAGAAAAGTGCTCACCGAGGTAAGAAGCAGCATAAAAAGCGTGAAATCGAGCAAATAACGCGATTTCACGATAATCTTGAAGCCCTCTAACGGGTTTTTGGAGGGAAGCGGCGCGGCGAACCTGCGCTCGTATTCTTCGCGAGCGGCGGCGGTAGAGTTTATATTCAAATTTGAATTAGCGTTCAAATTTGAAACCGCCTCGCGCTCCGCAAGTTCGGCGCCAAGGGCGATAACGTGGTTTTTGAGTTTGAGCGCGAGCGCCAGGCCTAACACCGCGGCAAAAATAAACGCGCTAGTATCGACGCCGCGAGCGAAACTCACAAAGCCCGCTCCCACCGCGCTTCCCACGCTCGCGCCCGCGCTCACGACCCCAAAAAGCCTGCGCGACGCGTCCTTGCTAAAAACGTCCGCGAGCACGCTCCACGCGCTAGAAATCACGAAAAGATTAAATACGCTCACCCAGACGTAAAAAACCCTGCAAAGCACGGCGTAGCCGTCGCTACCCTCCGGATAAATCCGCATAGCCGCCCAAAATCCCAGCAGATTGAGCGCGAAAAACGCGAAAATCACGTCCACGTAAAGGCGGCGGCGCACCGAACCCGAAAGCCACATCGCCGCGAGCGAGCCCGCCAAAGTCGCCCCAAAAGTCGCCGCAAAGAGCCATTTGAGCTCGTCCGCGCCGCCGTGAAGCCCGAGCGCGTCGCGAATCGGCCGAAGTAGCGCGTAACTCGCAAACAGCGTAAAAATAAAGCCCGCGGACGCGAGCAACAATCGCCCCTCGCCCTTGCGCAGACTCAAAAGCGCGTATATTTTTCGCATTTTTCCCTACCGTTTCAAATTTGAACGTCTAATTTCACGCCGCTAAGGTTCTCTAAGAGCGCGAGCAATCGGGCTTGAAGTTCGCTATTTCGCGCGTCGGGGTTGGCGCGCTCTTTTTGCATATGATAAAAATTTTCGCCGCTCACGTGCGCCGCTTGGGCGGCAGTGGCGAGCCAAACCTGCGTGAGGTGCGACTGCGCGAGATCGTCGGGAGCGAAAGCGCCGCCCATTTTGGTAGGCACCCAGCCCGGATTTACCGTATTTGCGGCGATTTGCGGGTAGCGCGCGGCGATGGCGAAAGCGAGCATAGTAACGAGCAGTTTGCTCTCGCTATAAGCCGAAGTTCCGCTAAAACGTCTTTTGCGCCACGCCCAGTCCTCAATCGCGTCCGCTCCGCTCGCTCCGCTCGCCATCGAGGACGCCACGTAAACAAGGCGCGGCGCGGGAGCGAGGGCGGTGAGGACGTAGGGTGCGAGGACGTTTACGCTAAAAATCGCGGGCAAGCCGTCCGCGCTTTTTTTCATCTCGCCGCCCGTTTGCCAAAATCCCGCGTTGTGAATCGCCGCGTCAAGCCGCCCGATTTCGCCCACTTGCGCCGCTACGGATTTGATTTGCGCGAGGTCCTCGAAATCGCCCCAAACCGTTTTCAAATTTGAACTCAAATTTGAACACTCGGAGGGTTTTGAGAGTTCTTCTATGATTTGCGCCCTAGCCCTGCTCGCGCTTTTTGCGCTGCGACCGTGGAGGACGACTTCGCAGCCTTTGGCGGCGAGTTCTTTGGCGGTGAGAAATCCCACGCCGCTCGTCGCGCCGGTAACGAGAATTCTTAATCTCGCAGACGAGTTAAGAGCGGGGCTCGCCGCCTCCGAATCTCGCGCTTCGCGGACTAAATTTTTGGTTTGCGACTTCGCTCCCGTTTCTAGATTTTGCGCGCCGTTCAAATTTGAAACCGCGCCCAGTGTCGCGAACGCTCCAAAACGCAAAAATTCTCTTCTAAGCATGCGAAATCCTTTCAAATTTGAACTGCGGGGAGCGTTTCAAATTTGAAACGTCCGCGCCCGCTTCGCTACATATTTTTATCTTTAAAAAGCCCTATGATATATTTCACAAACTCGGGGTCTTGGTGGTTTGCGAACGCCTTAGGGTCTTCGAGGCTCAAAATCGCCTTTTTGTCCTCGTCGTCGAGGGCGAAATCAAACACGTCCAAATTCTCGCGCATATGCGTTTGTTCGACGCTTTTGGTAAGTACGACTACGTCTCGCTCCACAAGCCAGCGCGAAACGACTTGCGCCACGGTTTTGCCGTGCTTCGCGGCGATTTTTTTGAGCGTTTCGTCGCCGAGCACGCCGCTTTTGCCGTTAGCCAGAGGCGACCACGCCTGCGTAACAAGCCCGTATTCGTCGTTTAGCTTTTGCGCGGAGTATTGTTGATGGAGAGGATTGATTTGGATTTGGTTGACCATCGGGCGGATTTCGTTATTTAGACAAAAATCAACCACGCGGTCGGGGAAAAAGTTGCTTACGCCGATGGCGCGCGCCCTTCCCTCGCGATAAAGACGGCTCATCGCCCTCCACGCGCCGTAAAGGTCTCCGAAAGGCTGATGAATGAGATAAAGGTCGAGATAGCCTACGCCTAGCTTGCGCGCGCTCTCCTCAAATGCGCGAGCCGCCTTTTCTTCGCTAGCGTGCGATAGCCAGAGTTTTGTGGTTACGAAGAGTTCCTCGCGCTTCACGCCGCTTGCTTTAATCGCCGCGCCGACGGCTTCTTCGTTGAAATACGCCTGAGCGGTGTCGATATGGCGAAAACCGACCGCGATAGCGTCCTCGACGGCCTTTTGGCAGGTTTTCGCGTCGCCGATATCCCACACGCCAAAGCCCAAAATCGGCATTTTCACGCCGTTAGATAAAGTTACTTCTTGCATTTTTGCTCTTTTCAAATTTGAATTATTTTTCAATGATTTCTATCGTCGTTTCGCGACATTCTCCGCTAATCATATGGCGCAGATACGGGCTTTTGGCGTATTTGGCTTTGTAGGCCTCGTCGATTTTCGCATTCAGCGCGGCGTCGGGGGCGGGCGCGAAGCGAACCTTGCGCGTCGCTCCCGCGGCTACGATGATACCCTCGCCAAAAGCGACCGCCGAGCGATACCACGACGAGTTTTTGCCGTTGTATGGGCGCACGAAAAGACGATTTTCGACCACGACTTCCCATATCCAAGTCGGCGTGCCGGTCACGCCGTTCGCGCGCACGGGAGCGATTTTGAGGTCGTCGGCGCGGTCTATCGCGTCAAGGCTCGCGTCGTCCCACGCGAGCGAGGAGACTGCTAGCGCTGCCGATAAAATCAACGTTTTAAAGATATTTTTCATAGTTTTTCCTAATTCAAATTTGAATTATCTAGCAAAAATATTAAAATTCAGCCCGTTTTTGCTAGCTCCCGCGGCGAGCGAGAGTACGTCGGAGGTCGATTTTTCGACCATTTGGGAGATTTTGAGAACGAAAGCGCCCCACGGCTGGCTTTTTTCGTGCGCCGCGAGACTAGCCTCGTTTGCGTAAATCTCGAAAATCTTCCATTTAAGGGGCTCTTTTGCGAGCGTGAAAGCGTAAATCGCCAAAGGCGAAGCGGCGTTCAAATTTGAATTATCGCCGTCAAACTCGCGTTTGATTCGCGCGACCAAAGCGGGCGCGAACTCGGCGAAATCATCTCTTTTGAGTTCGATTTGACGATACAAAACGACGTTTTGAGAACCCAGCAAATCGTTCAAATTTGAAACCTCGCGAGCGAACTTTGGCGCGACCTCGAAGGCTTTGGTCTCCACGCCGTTTTCTGCGGCGAACTTCGCATAAATCGCGAAATTAGCCCCCGCGACGTGCGCCGCCGCCGCCGTCTCGTCCGCATAGATTTCTAAGACGAGATTTTGCGAATCTCGCGTCGTCTGCGCGCTCGCGTTTTCGTCCGCGTTTTGGGCGAGCGGAGCGTTTTGAGCCAAAAACATAGCCAAAGTCCCGTTTTCGCTAGCGATAGAGCCGCGCATATTCGCCGCTCCCACCTCGGCCAGAGCGCTAGGATTCGCGCGCGGCGCGTCGAGTTCGTAAAGCCTAAAAAGCGGCGCTCCAAAACTCCAAATCGCCGCCAAACTAACGCCTAGCGCACTTTTGCCAAGTTTATTCATTTTACCTCGCCAAATCAAATATTTGTTTCAAATTTGAAACCGTATAAAGTTCTTTGCCGCCCCAAGATTGCGCGTATTTAGCGGCGAGCGCGATAATCTCGGCTTCGTTCGTCTCGCTTACGCCCACTTGAACGAGCTTGGTAGGAGTGCCGATTTTCTCAAACCATGCTTTTAGCGCGTCTATGCCCGCGTCCGCGCCCTCTAAGGCGAAAATCTCGCGAGCAAAACGCTCAAATTGCGCTAGATTGCGATTTTTGTACCATTTCATCCACGCGGGCATCACCACCGAAAGCCCCGCGCCGTGCGCGCAGTCGGTGATAGCGCCCATAGCGTGCTCTATCATATGATTTGGATACGAATAACCCGCCGTGCCCACGTAAGTAAGGCCGTTTAACGCCATAGTCGCCGCCCACGCAAACTCGGCTCTAGCCTCGTAATCGGCGGGATTTGCGAGTAAAATCTCGGTCGTTCGCATGACTGTTTTGATATTAGTCTCGATATAGCCGTTGATGAGCGCGGGCTGGTCGCTTGCCGTGAAATAGCCCTCGATCGAATGCGCGATAATGTCGCTAGCCGAATACACGAGATACTCGCGCGTGACGGTAGATTGAAGCTCGGGATTTACCACAGAAACGGTCGGAAAGAGACACGGCGCGTCGAGGGCAAACTTTTGTTTGGTCGCTTCGTTGGTCACAACCCCGCCGCTATTCATCTCGCTGCCGGTCGCCGCCAATGTCATAATATCATAGATTTTAAGAGCTTTTGCGGGGCTTTTGCCGACGAAAAAATCCCACACGTCGCCCTCGTATAACGCGCCCGCGGCGATGGCCTTACAGCTATCTAGCACGGAGCCGCCGCCTATAGCCAGCACGCTATCTGCGCGAAATTCGCGAGCCGCGGTTATACCCTCGCGGACTTTTGATAACACAGGATTGCTTTTTACGCCGCCTAACTCGGCAAACTCGATACCCTCGGCCCTTAGCGCGTCCTCAGCTTCGCCTAACAACCCACTTTTGCGCACGCGCTCGCTACCATAGACGATAAGCGCGCGTTTAGCGCCGGTCTCAGCCATGTATTTGCCGATATTTTTTTCTTTGCCTTTGCCAAATTCCATTCTTACGGGATTATGAAAAGTGAAGTTTTGCATGATTACGCTCCTTTGTCAAATTTGAGAGAATTATAGCATAATTTGCGAGGGCGGCGATAGCACGATTTTGCAAAATCCTTGCCTAATTCTGCAAATTATCTTCATCTTTTGGGCGATTTCGTGCATTATTCTCTAGCGCCACGTTGCGACGGGCGAAAAGCCCGCCTCACTAAGCGCTTCGCTCGCAACGCCCAAACTCGCCGCAAAATATTTCGCTAATTCAAATTTGAATATTCGAATTTGAAAGCAAAAACGCGCTATTTTTCAAGCGCAATGCGTTTGCCGATGTCTTTTAGCTTGCTCATATCTTCGATAAGCCTCGGCGCGTCGTCTAGACTAATCGCAAACGTCCAAATATACGTCATCACGGTGGTCACGTGCCCCACGCTAACTCCATTAAGGCTAAGCGTCACGATAGCCAGTCCAAAAGTCGCCGCCGCACTCACGCCCACCACGAGATAGCTTGCCGCCTCGCGCGTCGAAATCGCCGTGCGCAGTCTCGCGAGCACCGAATAGTGCCGTCCCACGCTAGCTTCGCCCGCTTTTTCTATAACGCTCACTTCTTTTTCGAGGCGGTTATTTAGACGAAAATATAATGCGTCGTTGCGATGCACGTAACGGGGCAAAAGCGCGCCTAACGCGCACAAAATCACCACGCAAAGCGCTGCCACTATTGGCTCGAAAAACGCTAACATCACGACGGCGCCGACAGTGGAGACGACGGAGGTAAAAATCATAGGGAACGAGTTCTCAAAGAAGTCTACAAATTCCCTTGAAAGCGCGACGCGAGCGGCAGTGCGACCCACTTCGCCTCCGTTTGCTCTCTCGCTTGCAATGACCTGCGAGGCAAGAGCGGCGTAAATACTCGTAAACGCCTTAGTATCGACCTTGCGGCGCACCGCGCCCACAGCCCACGCCACAAATACAAAAAGCGCGTAAAGTAACGCCTGCCCCGTGCGCCCGGAAAGTATCGCATCGACCGCCCAGCCGGCAAATATCGGATAGAGCGCGAATAGCGCGTTTTCGCCAAGCACCAACGAGAAAGTAAGAGCAAGTTTGCGAAAGTGAGTCCTGGCTATACTCGCAAGCGTGCGCCAAGCGGAGTTCGGAGTGGGTTCAGATATAAAATTCCTTGATAATCTATTTTAAGCGCGAGCCGTCATTTAAGATAATCGTCTAGGCGGACAAAACGATACCCCAAGCCAAGCATTTTTGGTAGCGCGGCTATCACGCCCTCGGCGGTTTCTTTTTCGGGATGGTTGGCATGAGCGATGACGATATCGCCGTGTTTTGCGCTAAGGAACGCCGCCTTTACGCGCCCCGCGCTATACGTCGCGCCCGCATCGCCTAGCACCGCAAATCCCACTGGCACAAATCCCGCCTCGCGAATGAGCGCGACCGCTCCCTCGTCGTAATACGCCGTCCCGCTACGGAAAAATCGTGGTTTACGCCCGCTCGCCGCTTCAATAGCCGCCGCGCCCTCTTCTATTTCTGCAAGCAGCTCCGCCGCGCTCGCGGTGCCCTTTATGCCATACACAGAACGCCCCGTAAGCGACGCGGGAACGTGGCGAGCGCCGTGATTTTCTATCTCAAAAAGCGGGTTTGAGGCGAGGCGAGCAAACTCGCGCGGGTATTTTTTTATCCAGCGAGCGTTCACGAAAAACGTCGCCTTAACGCCCTCTTTTTCGAGAAATTCGACAAGTTTTTCATCAAATCCGTCGTGAGCCGAGCCGCATAAATCAAACGTCAAAGCCACGATTTTAGGGGCGTTTTCATCATTCAAATTTGAATTGCGCGCCTCGGGCGTCGCAACGGGCAAGCGACGAACTATCCCGTCTAAATCCTCACCCCAAAGCCCGGGCTTTACATTTGCATATTTCATCAAAATTTCATCGCGCGAAAGAGGCGCGACGCCATTCAAATTTGATTTCAAATTTGAACCCCCTGCCGCGCACAAAATCCCGGTCAAAACTGCGCTAAAAATAAAAATTTTTCTCATTTTTACCCAAAAATACATAAAATATTACGCTAAATTTTTAGTAATTTGCCAAATCTCTCTAAAACTCATCCAAAATCGCG
>ONQI01000077.1 GCA_900319915.1 uncultured Campylobacter sp. | reverse complement strand
CGAACTAAACGGTTATCTCGAAGAGCTCATTGCTTGCGAGGGTAGCGACCTTCACATCAAGGCGGGCGGCGTGATACGCAAACGCGTAAACGGCGAAATCGTCCCCATATCAAATGGTCGCGTTCTCAGCCAAGCCGAGGCGCTCACTCTTGCCAAAGAGCTTTTGCGCGGGCGTTTTGGCGAGCTTGTCAAAAACAAAAGTATAGACTTTACCCACAAACTCAACGACCTTTATCGCTTTCGCGTCAATCTTTTCTTTCAAATGGACGGCGTGAGCGCGGTTTTTCGCGTGATTCCGGCAAACATACCGACCGCCGAGCAGCTCCATTTGCCGTCTGTCGTTGAAAATATTTGCGAGACTATATACCGCGGCATTATTTTGGTCACGGGACCCACCGGAAGCGGCAAAAGCACAACGCTAGCGAGTATGATTGATTATATTAATGTTCACCGCAAAGCGCACATCATCACGATCGAAGACCCGATTGAGTTTGTTTACAAGGACAAAAACTGTATTATCAATCAGCGCAGCGTCGGACAAGACGCGCTTGATTTTCCCACCGCGCTTCGCGGTGCGCTTCGTGAAGACCCAGACATCATTCTCGTGGGCGAAATGCGAGACTTAGCTACGGTTGAAATCGCGCTCCAAGCCGCCGAAACCGGTCACCTTGTGCTCTCCACATTGCACACTATCGACGCTAAAGATACGATTAAGCGTATCGTGGGAATGTTCCCGGGCAACGAGCAAAACCGTATCAAACTCACTCTTGCCTCGGCGCTCAAAGCCATCATCTCTCAGCGCTTGTGTCGCACCACAGATCGCAAACGCACTGCCGCACTTGAAATCATGATAAGCACTCCGCGTATCAAAAATATGATCATCGAAAACCGCGACGAGGAAATTCGCGACGCTATCGAGGAAAGCAGTCACGAGAGCGGCATGCGGACTTTTGACCATGATTTGCTTAGACTTTATAGCGCGGGACGTATTTCTCGTGAGGAAGCGCTAGCTAACGCTACTACGCCAAACGATCTTGCTTTGCGTCTGAATGCCGCAGATATGAAAGAAGAATTAGACGCGAGTGGAAATAATTCAAATTTAAAACGTGAACCGGTGACGATCGCGCTCAAAAAGATTGACTAGTTCAAATTTGAATTATAAAAACGCTTTTGCGGTAAGGATTTTTGAGATATTTTCGGGGTTGCGAGCAAAAACGAGCGACGCGATAGGATAAAAAGTTCATCCTAGCGAAGTTTTTGCGAAACTCCCCCGAAAATAGCCGAAAAGCCAAAGCCGCTTTACTCTACTTTTGCGCTTTGCCCTTTGACAAGTTTTAGCAAAAGTGTATTATTATTTTTGATGACTTCTTTGAATTGTAGTTGTAGTCTCATAGTTGCGGTCAAAATCCCCGCGTCACTCGCCGCGCCGCTCAAATCTACCTGCTCCGTGCGGTCTAACAACGCGTCCACGTCACGGATAAACACTCTGAGATCGTCGCCCGGGAAACCGTAATTACTAAAATATCTGTTTGCCGAGAGGTTTAACTTTATGACTATGCTTTGGATTTGTGCATAGAGCATTTTCCGCACGTCCATTTTGTGGTCGAAAATTCGCTCGTGCGGTAGGGCGAAGATTTTTTCGCGTAAAATTTTGGCTTCACTAGGGTCGATTTTTTGATTAAAAATAAGTTCGAGTAACTTTTCTAATTTATGTTGCAACCTGTATTCGCATAGCTCTTTGTTGCCGCCGTCCACGAGTTCGCAGACTTCTTCGGCGATTTTGTTAAAATCCGCGCCCGTGCGCTCGATGAAGTTTGTGAGGACCTCTTCTGCAGCGGTAATGAGACGGTTTGTCGTGCCTTTTTCTTTGTCGTATTTGAGAATGGCAGCGTAAATACGCATTACGAGCTCGTTGTAACTAGGATTTTTTTGCGCGAATGCGGCGTAAAAAGAGTTCGTCACAAAATGACGTTTGCTGCCAAAGATTTGTTCGGTTTTGCTTACAAGCATGGGCGAATGATATTGGATGAAATATACCACGTATTCTCTTGCGCTTTGACCAAGCAGCGTGAGCGCGGGACGGGCGAATCCGCGACGCGCAAGCCAAATCGAGAGCTGCCAATAGGCGTAGTGGCGTTCGCATCTGCCTGCGGGATTTTGAGCGGATTTAATGTCGGTAAGTTCAACGATGCGCGCGATTTCCTCGCGCAAATTTGAAAGTATTTGCTCGGCGGTGGTATTTTTGGCAGATTGTATACGCTCGTCGAGCACCGCAGTAAGGGACTGTGCGCTGCTAGCTAAACGGGCAATTTTGAGCGTCATAAAGTCTTTGCTGAACGAATCCCACGCGCGTACGAGCTTAGCGTCGGCGGTACTCAAAACCGATAGAAGCTGCGTCATTCTCTACTCCAAAAAAATTGAGTGATGATATCACAAAGCGGCTTGAACTTTGATGAAAAAAGTGAAGTAATTTTAAATTTTAGATTTAAATTTAAATTAAAACGCGTGGAATAAATAATTTTTGCTCGAATACTCAGATGCTTGACGCAAGGCGCAGAGTTAAGGGGCGGATCGCCCCTTAACGTAAAAGCAAGATTTACTCGATTGTAATTAAAATGCCTTTAGTTTTTCGCAAGCCTCTTTCGTGTTCATTTTGCACGATTTTTCGTAGAATTCTTTTGCTTTTTTGGTGTCGGCTTTTATCTCGCCTTCACCTTTTGCGTAGATTTCGCCGGCGTCGTAGCAACCGGTAGTTTCACCGAGCTCGCAGGCTTTGATGTAATATTCTAGGGCTTTTGTGGGGTTTGCGCTTGTGCCGCGTCCGATGTAATAGGATTCGGCGAGCATATAGCAACCCTCCGCCGAGCTCTCGGATTCGCAGGAGATTTTGAAATATTTGTTCGCGCCGACGTGGTCTTTGCCCTCTCCTGCTAGCATAAGTCCCGTGCTAAGGCTATCGGCCAAACCCGCGCTAAGAACGAGCGCGCAAAGAATTAGTGTTTTTTTCATTACGTTCCTTTATGTGAAATCAAATTTGAATGATAGCGTTTTTGGGTTGTGTTTTGGCTTAAAAAATCGCCCCCTTAGAGCTAAGAGGGCGAAAAAGATGAAAATTTTTAGCGTTTAGGCGCGGATAGCGGCTTTTTTGCCAAAAAATCCGATGAAAAGCGCGACCGCAAATCCTAAAACGACCGCGTAAGGAGCGGCGGCGGTGATACCCGCTGCGGAACTTGCGAGCAAGAAGTTGTGCGCAATCGCTGCGCCCGCCATCATGCCAAGCACGAAGATAACGGAGCCTAGGTTGCCCGTTCCCATTTGCACGAGGTGTTTGCCCGGGCAGCCCTCGCTGAGGCTAAAGCAAAGCCCGGCTAAAACCATGCCAAGGAAGTTCCAAATCCAGTCGTTGTGCGCGATAGGTTGGCCTTCAAAGCCAAATTTGTATTGACCAAGAGCGAAATTGACGACGCTGGCGGCGACTACGACCGCGACGATACCCATAAACATACCCCAATCGCCTCTAAACGCTCTGGCAAACGCGCCCACAGAGCAAAACTTGCTCTTGTGGATAAACACGCCGATGAGTGCGCCCGCGCCAAGCGCTAGCCAGATATTTGCGTGCATTGAGCCGGGGCCCTTTGCAGAGAAAAAGAGCGGACCGTTTTCGCCGACTTTGAGACCAATTAGCAAGAACGCGAATAAAATAAGCGCGAAAACTAGCGGCAAATAGCCGTAGGCGCGTGGAACTTCGACGTTTGTTTCGGGCGCATAGCCGCGGACTTTTTTGAGCCAAGAAGCGATCGCGACGCCCGCGCCAAGACCTAAGAAGCCCGCAACGGCCGTCATATCGCCGCCGCCAAGACGCAAAAACGCTCTCCACGGACAACCAAGGAATACAAGCGCGCCTATCATCGCGAAAATGCCTAGGAAGAAATTTGGAAACGCCGACGCGTTGGCGACGGGTTTAAATTCCTTTGTCCAGAACATACTCGCTACGAAACCGCCGAGCACTAGACCGATGATTTCGGGGCGGACGTATTGGACGACCGCGGCGCGGTGAAAGCCTAGGGCACCTGTGGTATCGCGAAGGAAGCAAGCGGCGCAAACGCCCATATTGCCGGGGTTTCCCGAATACGCCAAAAACGCCGCGACCGCGCCTAGCACGACGCCGGCAACAATGAACCATTTGGTAGTGTTGTTCATGAAAGTACCTTTGAGATGATGTTTGGCTAAACTAGCCATTTGACGCGTAATTTTAATGAATTCGCGCTGATGAAATGCTTAAATTTATGTGATATTTGAGAGAGGGATTCAAATTTGAAATATATTCAAATTTGAATCCGAGAATACTTTTAAATTTAAAATTTGAAATCGTTTGCGAGGAATTCGTCGATTTGGGCGATTTGTTTTTCTACGCTCGCGTTTGCAGTGCCGCCTAAGCTAGTGCGGGCCTCTTTGGAGTTTTCGAGCTTTAGCGCGGCGAGGGCTTGTTCGTCAAAGCTTGGCTCGACGCTTTGAAGCTCGCTTAGAGTGAGCTCGCTGAGGTCTTTGCCTGCGTTCTCCGCTAGCGCGACGCAGCGCCCCGTGATAAAATGCGCTTGCCTGAAAGGCACGTTTTTTTCTCGCACGAGATAGTCTGCGAGGTCTGTGGCTGTAAGGTGTCCGCGCGTGGCGGCTTCTAGCATTTTACCCGCGTTAAAGCGCGTGGTGACAAGCATTTCCGTTAAAATCACAAGCGAGGTTTTGGCGGCCTTGACGCTGTCAAACACGCCTTCTTTATCCTCTTGCATATCTTTGTTATAAGCAAGCGGCAGACCTTTCATCGTGGTGAGCAACGCCATTAGATTGCCGTAGGCGCGACCCGTTTTACCGCGAATAAGCTCGGCTACGTCGGGATTTTTCTTTTGCGGCATAATGCTAGAGCCCGTGCTAAACTTGTCGCTAATGCTCGCATAGCCAAATTCGCTCGTGCTCCACAAGATTAGCTCTTCGCATAGGCGTGAAGCATGCGTAAAAATAAGACTGATATTAAATAGCAGTTCTAGTGCGAAATCGCGGTCGGAGACGCTATCCATCGCGTTTGGTGTCGGAGCGATGAAATTAAGCTCTTTTGCGACCATAGCGCGGTCGATAGGGTGGGGCGTGCCTGCCATCGCCGCAGAACCTAGCGGGCAAAAATTATTACGCTCGAAACTCGCCGCAAGCCTCTCAAAATCGCGCTTAAACATAAACGCGTAAGCCATCATATGATATGCGAGGCTTACGGGTTGGGCGTGTTGGAGGTGCGTGAAACCGGGCATCAAGGTATTCAAATTTGAACGAGCGACGTCCACGAGAGCCGCGATGAGAGCCTTGAGAAGCTCTGCGATTTCGCCGGTTGCGCGGCGGCAGTAAAGCCTAAAATCCAGCGCGACTTGGTCGTTGCGACTGCGCGCGGTGTGGAGTCTGCCGCCAAGTTCCTTGCCGATGAGCGCGCTGAGACGTTTTTCGACCGCCATATGAATATCTTCATCGGCGATTTCAAATTTGAACTCGCCTCGCTCGATTTCGGCTAGGACGCTTTTTAGTCCTTCGATGATTTTTTCGGCTTCTTCCGCGTGCAAAATTCCCTGCGCGCCGAGCATGCGAGCGTGCGCGATAGAGCCCGCGATGTCCTCGCGGTAGAGTTCGCGGTCAAAGCCGATTGAGGCGTTGAATTCTTCGAGCAGTTCGCTGGACGCTTCGGAGAAGCGCCCTTCCCACATTTTATTCATTTGGACCCGCTTTTGCAAATTCCTTACCCTCGGCTACGTCTTCATACCTGCGGAAGTTTTCGACGAACATCTTCACAAGTTTGTCGCGCGCCTCGCCGAAAGCCGCTTTGTCCGCCCATGTGTTTTCAGGGTTTAGTAGGTTTGTTTCCACGCCTTCAAGCGCTTTTGGAATGGCGAGGTTAAATTTGGCAAAGTTTTCAAATTCGCAGTTTTTGATACTGCCGTCAAGTATCGCGTTTATGCAAGCGCGAGTGGCTTTGATGCTCATACGTTTGCCCACGCCGTACGCGCCGCCGCTCCAGCCTGTATTGACCAGATAGACGTTTACTTGGTGTTTGTCGATTTTCTCGCCTAGCAAGCGCGCGTATACGGTCGGATGGAGCGGCATAAACGGCTCGCCAAAGCACGCGGAGAAGGTGGCCACGGGTTCTTTGATACCGCGCTCGGTGCCGGCTACTTTGGCGGTGTAGCCGCTGAGGAAGTAATACATCGCTTGTTCTTTGGTGAGTTTAGATACCGGAGGAAGCACGCCAAACGCGTCCGCGGTGAGGAAAATGATGTTTTTTGGGTGACCGGCTTTGAGGCTTGGTTCGTGATTTGCGATGTGTTCTATCGGGTAGCTGACGCGGGTGTTTTCGGTTTTGCTAGCGTCGGCGTAATCGACCGTGCCGTCCGCGCGAATGACGACGTTTTCAAGAAGCGCGTCGCGTTTGATAGCGCCGTAGATTTCAGGTTCGCTTTTTGGATCGAGATTGATACATTTGGCATAGCAGCCGCCTTCGAAGTTAAATACGCCTTCATCGTCCCAGCCGTGTTCGTCGTCGCCGATGAGAGCGCGATTTGGGTCAGTCGAAAGCGTGGTTTTGCCAGTCCCCGAAAGCCCAAAAAATAGCGCGGTGTCGCCCGCTTTGCCTACGTTTGCGGAGCAGTGCATAGAGAGTTTGCCTTCGAGCGGAAGCCAGTAGTTCATCATCGAGAAAATGCCTTTTTTCATCTCGCCGCCATACCATGTGCCGCCGATGACGCCGATATTTTCTTCGACGTTAAAGATAACGAAGACTTCCGAGTTTAATCCGTCTTTTTGCCATTCGTCGTTTACGCATTTGCACGCGTTATAGACGACAAAATCGGGTGCGAAGTTCGCCAGTTCGGCCTCGCTTGGGCGGATAAACATATTTTTGACGAAGTGGGCTTGCCACGCGACTTCCGTTACAAAGCGCACGGATTTGCGGCTGGCTTTGCTCGCGCCGCAATACGCGTCTTGGATATAGATTTCTTTACCGCTAAGTTGCGCTTTTGCTTTGGCTAAAAGTTTGCGATATAGTTCTTCGGTGATAGGGTGATTGATTTTGCCCCACGCGATGTATTTTTGGCTAGGATCTTGCTTGACGAAATATTTGTCTTTTGGGCTGCGACCTGTGAAAATTCCCGTATCTACGGCAAACGTGCCGTTCGCGGTTACCGCGCCCTCGCCCTTCGCTTTTTCGTGCTCGAAAAGCTCGTCGTAGGAGATGTTGTGATGGATTTTGCGTATATCGCTAAGCCCCAACTCGTCTAGTTTATTTACCATTTTGCACCTTCTTTTGCGTAAAAATATTTCCGTAATTTTAGTAAAAAGTTGATTAAAATTTGATTTAATTTGAGCGGGAATTTCAAATTTGAACAGCGGCGAGGGTTAATTCAAATTTGAAACGAGAGGACGGGCGGTCGCTCCCACAGAATCAACTTCTCATTCAAATTTGAAACTCATATTTTGGCGTTTTACAAAGTCAAAACTGCTATAATTGCATCGCATATTCCCACAAAAGGAGCAATCAATGGACAAAATTCAAAAGGCAACAGAACTTCAAAATAAGGCAAAAGAGTTTCTTTTGCAGTATAAATTGATGCTAGGAAAAGTGGAAATTATCCCAAAAGAAATCGAGGTGTATTATTATAAGGAAGGCGAATTCGAAGATAGCGCCGTTCATCAAAAGCCGCAACAAACCAAAAAGTATAAAAATCACTTTTACATCCATAGGTACAAAAGCTCGGATTTTTACAAGAGTGGAAGACACGTGTGCGTGGATTTCGTAGTTTGCGACGAGGAAAACGCGTTTTATTCATATTTGATTAGAAGCGCGGTGATTAATGGCGAGCCTATTTATGGACCAAACAATACTCTTAGAAAGATAAAAGAAGTAGGCAAATACGATAACGAAGCGTTGGAAGAGCAAGAGATAAAAGTGGTTCCTTGTCAAAATAACTATGACGATATTGCCTATACTAAACGATTTGGTCTTGGAAATTCCGTCGAAGAATGGTTTAAGAATTGTAAGTTAAGGTTTGTCGTATTGGACGATTGTTTTAAAGGCGGTAAGTATAAAGACAAGAAAATCATTATTTTGGATTATATAGAACAAAAAAAATGTGCAAAAGAAGAAATGAAAGAGATTTGTGAGAAATATTTTTATCGGTTAGACGAAATAAACGAATATTAGAAAAAACAAAAACTAACGACTTTGAGTTAAAAGCGCGGCGGAGAGCCGCGGACGGATAATCCGCGGTTTCAAATTTGAATATTCAAATTTGAAGTGGGTTCG
>ONQI01000084.1 GCA_900319915.1 uncultured Campylobacter sp. | reverse complement strand
AAATAAATGCGGCATTTTAGCAAAATATGCGTAATTCTGGCTTAAATTCGCCGGTTAATTCAAATTTGAATTATTCTCCTCGCTCTCGTCAGTAATCTTGCGCGCGCGCCAAACTACGAAAATAACGAGCATAGCGAAGAAAATCGCAACTGATAAAATATCTAGCAAAAACTCGGTTGGGTTCATTTCACGCCTTTTGGAAATCCCGATATTACGATAAAATTCATTCAAATTTGCTGAAATTTCGCCCGCGCCCCTTAATAAATTTAAAATCTCGCCGATATAGTATTAAAGGAGCGTGAAATGGAATTTTCAAAAATCAGCGTAGACAACAGTTTTTTTAACGATAGCGATAGCGTAGTTTTTAGCGCCAAAGGCGGACACGCTCGCGCCAAGAGCGCCGCTTCTTACGACGTAGCTAGAGCCAACGTGCATAATTACGGCGCGGGCGAGGCGGTAAAAAGCGGCGAGGGCGTGGTGAGATTTTTCGCCGACGACGAGCAAGTGGGCATGTCGCTCTCAAAAGGCGCGATGGACGCGCTCAGAGGATATTTCGACGAGAGCGATTTCGTGACTTTGGAGGACGGCAGCGTCGGGCTCAGCGGCGACGCGAACGCCTATGTGGAGGGCTGGTTCAAGGATATCGCGTATTCGCGTGGCTATCTGGGCGCGGACGAGGACGGCGACGGACTCATTGTGCGCGACGAGCTAATGAACGCGCGCGGGTTCGCGTATCAGACTTTTAGCGCGAGCGTGAACGCCGAGGGCGAGCTGGGGCTTAGCAACGCCAAAGCCGGCGAAAGCTACGTTAAAGGCTCGGACGTGGCGAGCTTCGCAAATCCGAATTTATTTCGCACGACTACCATCGAGGCTATATTAGACCGCACGATTCGCAGCGACAAGGATATGAACGGGCAGATTACTTGGCTAGAAGGTCAAAGCGGCGGCGGTAGCCTTGGCAACGCGGCTGTAAACGACGTAATGGGCGCGGCGCAAGCGGTCGTTTCGCACCTAGAAAACGGCAATCAACCATGGGTCAAAAGCGAAACGCACGTGAGCGTCACAGTCGCCAAATACGGCCTCGAAATGAGCTCGAAATCTAGCGTAGAACGCGTCAAAGCAGATCTCGACGCGCTCAAAAAAACCTCGCTTTTAGCGCGCTATCCCGAGTTTCGCGCGTTTATCGAAAACAATGAAAACGTAAACGAGAGCAGGCTCGCGAAGATGCGAAGCGACGCAAGAAGCGCGATTAAGGGCGCGACGGGGCTTAGCGACGACTTCATCGAGCGCAATTTCTTCAAGGGCGGGGCTCTTGATATGGCGGGCGTGCGCCGCTACGACGAGTTCAATCTCAAATTTAGTATGGAAGTGATGAAAATCGATATAACGATATAAATTATTTTTATTCTTCATTTCGGGGCGGGAAAAGGATTCCCCCGCTCCTTTTTTATTTCAAATTTGATTTGTTTGTCTATAAATTCGGCTGAATTTGAATCGTAGCCGCGTTTATCATCAAATAAAGCAGCATTTAAGCTCTCCGTGGAAACGGTATAATATCTGCCGCCCGCGTCTTCGTCCGCGAAAATAATTCCTTATAGGGATATTGTTTGCCCTTATATATCGAAAAAATCCACTATACTTTCCTATTTATCACTTTTAAAATCAGTTTCTTTTATGTTGCGGATGTCACCCTTGATGAGTTTTGTTTTAGGGTGGTTAGCCTCAAAAGTCGCCCAAATAGTGGGATCAAACTCATTGGCGAGCGGTATTTCAAATCCTGCTTCGCTCAAAGCCCAAGTCAAGCCCTCCACACCCGCTAAAAAGACTAATTAATTTCATTTATTACCTTTTTCGTTCCAAATTTGAAAGGCAATTTTAATAAATAACCACTTAATATTCAAATTTGAACGTTTAAACGCTAAAAAAGCAATTTTTCGCTAAAATCGCTGAAAAATTTCGCAGGGATTCGCAAATAATGAAAATATCAGTCATAGGCGCGGGAAAGTGGGGAAGCGCGCTATTTGGGGCTCTATCGCGCTCAAACGACTGCGTCCTTAGCTCCCGCCGTCCGCGCGAGGTCGAGGGTTTCGTGCCTTTAGAAGCCGCCTTAGAAGCCGAACATATCGTCCTTAGCGTCGCCACGCAGCACGTGAGGGAGTTTTTAGAGGCTCATCCGCTTCGCGAGAACCAAAAAATCCTAGTCGCCTCAAAAGGCGTGGAAATCGCTACGGGCAAGTTCTTGCACGAGATTTTCGCCGAGTTCGCGCCGCTTTCAAATTTGAGCTTTTTATCGGGTCCCAGTTTCGCTACTGAGGTCGCGCGAGGGCTTCCTTGCGCGCTTGTGGTGAGCGGGTTTAATTCAAATTTGAATAGCGTTTGGGCGGACGCTTTCCCGCCTTTTATCAAAGCCTACGTGAGCGAGGACGTCGTGGGTAGCGAGGTTTGCGGGGCTTATAAAAACGTCGTGGCTATCGCGGGTGGCGTGTGCGAGGGGCTGGGGCTGGGCGCGAACGCGCGCGCGAGTCTCATCGCGCGGGGGCTTGTGGAAATGCACCGTTTCGGCAAGTTTTTTGGCGCCAAAGACGAGACGTTTTTGGGGCTTAGCGGCGCGGGGGATTTGTTT
>ONQI01000075.1 GCA_900319915.1 uncultured Campylobacter sp. | reverse complement strand
CGAGCCGCCAAAAATAAAGCCCGCCACGAATAAAACGTAGCGAAGTAAATAGGTGAAAAAGTCCGCTTTTTTGCCGTCCGCGCCAACCACGTAGATGCTTTGGCTGCGATATCCCGGGCTTTGCGCACCGCGAGCAAAAAAAGCGGCTTGAATCAGTCCGAAAACCGCCCAAACGCCAAAAATTGCGGTTTGGTTGTGCTGAAAATCGTTTTTACCATCCAAGATAACGTAGGTCGTAACGTAAAGAAGCGGGATTGAAATAATAAATAAATCGACGATGAAAGCCTTTATGCGGTTTATAATAGGCGCACAAAAGGCTTTTTGTTTCATCGTTTTTGCGTTTTAGTTGCCGCGAGAGCCCGGTTTTATCGCTTTTGAGCCGGTGGCGCAAAGAGGGCATTTGGAAGGCTCGTAAATCTCGAAATCAAACTCGCCAAGCGCGAAAAATGGCTTGTCGCTAGGGAGTTTCGCGCCTTCTTTTGCGGGTTTATCCGAGCCGTGCATTTTGCAAAAGCCGCGGCTTGCTAGAGCCGCGAAGCCCACGACCACGCCGCCTAGACTTTCGATGATTTTCGCGCTTTCAAGCGCGCTTCCGCCCGTGGTGATGACGTCTTCGCAAACGATAAATCTTTCGCCTTTTTTGACTTCGAAACCGCGTCTAAGAGTCATCGCTCCGTCCACGCGCTCTGTAAAAATCGAGCGTTTTTTGCCGGCGCGCGCCAGCTCGTAACCCGCTAATATACCGCCAAGAGCGGGCGAGCAGACGCTGTCATATTCTACGCCCGCGTCAGCGATGATTTTATTCAAATTTGAAGCGAGCTCGCCGGCTAGAAGCGGGTATTCCAAAATTTTGGCGCTTTGGAGGTAGTATTCCGAGTGATTGCCGCTACTTAGCAAAAAATGCCCGTGCAAATACGCGCCGTGCTCTTTGTAGATTTGCTCTAAATTCATTCTCAAACCTTCAAAAGTTCGGTCTCTTTGGCTTTGACCATATCGTCGATTTTGGCGATATAGTTATCGGTGATTTTTTGGACTTCGTCGTAGCCTTTTTTGATTTCGTCTTCGCTGAGAGTCTTGTCTTTTTCGATTTTTTTCACGCCGTCGTTTGCGTCTTTGCGGATATTGCGAATGACGACTTTTGCTTTTTCTCCCATGGCTTTGGCTTCTTTGGCGCTTTTTTCGCGGTCTTCGTGAGTCATCGGAGGGAAGAATAATTTTACGCACTCGCCGTCGTTTGTAGGATTTACGCCAAGATTTGCCGCACTAAGAGCCGCGGTGATGGTTTTTAGCATATTTTTTTCCCATGGAGTGATGACGATAGTGCTTGCGTCGCTAGTAAGAACGGTGGCTACTTGGTTTAGCGGAGTTTGTGAACCGTAATAATCCACGGTGATGTGATCCACGATATTTACGCTGACTTTACCGCTTCTTAGCGTGCCAAATCCGCGCTTTAAGCCCTCTAGCGCTCTGTCGCCCGCGGCTTTTTGTTCGTTATAAACTTCGTTTAGCATAGTTTTCCTTTAATTGCTTGCGTTGTTTTCGGCGTTTGTCGCGTTAGTCTCGCTTGCAGGCGCGATAGTCGCGTTCGCTTCGCTCATAGGCATAACGCTCGCGTTTGTATCGCTCACCATGGGCGTTGCTTCTTTTGTCGGCTCGCTTACCGGCGCGGCGGGAGCCGTTTTTTCCGGGATAGCGTTTGGCACGATTTCTTTAAATTCTTTAGTCTCCACGACGGAGTTTCTAAGGCTTTGGTTGTAGGTGTAGCCAAGAGCTAGGGTGTTTGCGACAAACAAAATTCCCACGATAAAAGTGAATTTTGCTAAAAATCCCGCGGGACCTTTGGCGCCAAATAGGCTTTCGTTGCTTCCGCTATACGCGCCAAGCCCGATAGAAGTGCTCTTTTGGAGTAAGATGGCGACTGTAAGCACGACCGTCAAAACAAACTGCAAAACTAAAAAAACTGAACTCACGTGTTTCCTTTTTCAAATTTGAATATTAAAGCGTGATTATAGCGATAAATAGATAAAAATCAGTTAAATTTGAAACGGGTCAAATTTAACTGAGAAAAAATTAGTCTCGGTTGCTAAAAATGCCGAGAAGTTGAAGTAATGAAACGAATAGGTTAAGAATGTCTAGATATAGCGCGACCGCGGCAAGAACCGGGTTGTCGTATCCGCCGCGAACGATCATTTGGGTATCGTATAGGATATACGCGCTAAAAAGTATCGCGCCTACGCCCGCGACCGCGAGTTGTAGAAGCGGGCTACCAACAAAAATATTGATGAGGCTAGCGACCACGACTATGATAAGAGCGATGAAAAGGAACTTGCCCATCGCGCTAAAATCGCGTTTGGTGTTAAACGCAAAAAGGCTAAGACCGCCAAAGGCTACCGTAGTCATCAAAAACGCCTGAGTGATTACGTTTCCCATGCCCGCGCCGATATAGGTGTTGAGAATCGGTCCGAGCGTTAGTCCGCTCACAAAAGTGAAGCCAAAAAGCACGACTAGCGCGAGCGCGGCGTTGCGTTTGGTAAAGTATAGCCCGATAAGAAGCGCAAATTCCAAAATCACTAGCGCCCAGCTGAAAGTCTTGACGTATTCGACGCCGATATACGCGCCCGCAGTCGCCGCGAGCAAAGAAGCGGCTAGAAGTTTGTAAGTTTGTTTGATAAACGCGCTGCGTTCGCTCTCGGCCACGCTTGCGCCTTCGCTCGCAAAACCGCGCGCGAAATCGCGCTCCGCTTCGCGGCTAGGCATATTTCTATCGTAAAGTCCCATAAAATGTCCTTTCTAAAAAATTTGCGCGTAGTTTATCCTAAAAAGATAAATTTAAGGTTAAAAACTCGATTTTTACGCTTTGATTTAAATTTGGACATTCAAATTTGATTTTTTGCCAAAATCTCCCTAAATAAATTTAAAATTTAGTCGATGTATAATCAGGAAAAATTTGTTTAAGGGAGTAAGATGCGTTTCAAATTTCGAATTATTAACGAGTGACAACGTCGTTGCCGCCGACGTGAGAACGACTTACTAAATTAATTTGGCTCGCACGGCAAAGCGAGAGCCGCCCAAACCAAAAGGATAAGTCATGATTTACGATAAACTAGTAATGGACGCAAACTATTACATGCACTTTGGCAACCATACGGCGAAGGCGTTTGCTAGGGATTATAACGCGGTTTTGGCAGATCCCGCCGAGAAAGAGCATTTATTCACGGGCTCGTATGATTTCGCCGAAAAACTCGCCGCGCTAAAAGAACTAGGCGTCAAAGCCATAAACGCTCTCTAAGAGCAACGTCGATTATTCGCTCTTAACCCTAGAAAACGGCAAAGAACTACAAACGCGCAAAGAGTTTTTTAATATCCTAAAAAAGAGCGAAAAGCAAGCCGCGAACATAGACCCGTGATTTTGGGCAAGCAAATTATTCTAAACAAGCGCGGCGACGGCTATATGTATGTCTGAAAAAACCAAAATCCTAGCCAAAATTTTATCGCTTTATCTTGTTACGAGCGCGACGTTTTTGGGATATTTTTTCGCGCAAGATTACGAAATGAAGCGTTCCGCGCTCGTCGGCGAAAACGGTCGAATCGCTTTGGTCACTAGCGGTTTCGCGGGCGAGCCTAGCGTCGCTTTTTGGAGGAAGAGGCGGGCGAGAGCGAGTTTGTGAGCGGCGGGCGAGTGGGGATAACGGGTCCGCTCCAAAATATGGAGGGCGAAAAAGGACGGCTCGCGAACGCCAAAATATCGCTTTTGGGTAAGGATATTTCGAATTTGAAATACCGTCTCGCGCTCGCGCCGCTTTACGCGCAGATAAGGGCTTTAGCGCGCTTCATCAAAGATTCCACACACGAGATTAACACGCCCCTAAGTGCGATAATGATGAGCGCGGAGACGATGGATAGGGGCGAACTTAGCGAGCGAAACGCCAAGCGACTCGCCAATATCGAGCTCGCGGCTAAGACTTTGGAGAGGATTTACGGCAATTTGGTTTATTTATCTTTCGAGCAAGACGCGCGCAAAAGCCGCTGCGAAGTGGATATGCGCGCACTTCTCGCCGAGAGGCTCGAATATTTCGCGCCGTTTTTCGAGCGACGAAATCTAAGGCTCGTTTCAAATTTGAACGAAGCGAGCGTGAACGCGAACGCCTACGAGATAACCAAAGTCGTCGATAATCTGCTAGGCAACGCCGTCAAATACGCGCCAAAAGGCGGCGAAGTCGCGGTCTTGCTAAGGGCGGGCGCTTTGGCCGTAAGCAACGACGGCGAGGGCGTGCCAAAAGAGCTTAGAGAGCGGATTTTCGAGCGTTACGCGAGGTTTAACACCGACAAAGGCGGGTTTGGGATAGGGCTCGCGCTCGTGCGCCAAATCTGCGACAAACACAATATTCGCGCGCGTTGCGATAGCGACGAAAAGAGCGGCAAAACGACCTTTTGGCTAGAATGGTAATTCAAATTTGAATTATCTAGCCCGCGCCGTGCGGCTTCAAAATTGAAATGCCGTTCAAATTTGACCCCATCCGCCCACAATTCAAATTTAAACTTTTTATGCTATAATCCGCGCAAATTTAAAGGATGCGCGTGGATTTTTTCTTCGTCGAGTATAGAGACCCGATTTTCGGGCTTATAGTGTTGTTCGCGACCATTTTGCTCGTGGCTTTGCTCAGCTTTTTTTGGGGTATGCACGCCAAAAAGCGCGAGGGCAAAACCATAGAAAAATTCGTGCGCAAATTTGAAGGCAAGGGCGCCCTAGATCCCGAGCATACCGAGTTTTTAGCAAACTCCAAATTAGGCGCGGAAACGCTGTGCGCGCTCGCGTCCGTGTTTAGCAAGAGCGGGGATTTCGACAAAGCCGTAAGCGTGTATCTTGTGGCGCTTCAAAAGGCGGCAAACAAAGGCGAGCGGGAGTTTTTGCTAACAGAACTTGGCAAAGTCTATCTCAGAGCCGGCTTTTTGGAGCGCGCCAAAAACGTGTTCTTAGAAGCGCTCGCGAGCGGTCCTAGAAACCCAGAGGCGCTAAGTCATCTCATCGTCATTTACGAACGACTTCGCGCCTTCAAAGACGCGTTCGCCGCGCTCGAGAGTCTAGGCGCGCAGGGCGTGGACGTGAAAGAATGGAGCGCCTACGTAAAAGCTCTAGAAATCAGCTCTAGCGGCGAGAGCGTGAAAGAAAAAATCGCCAAACTAAGCGCGCTCGCGGAGGATTTCGCGCCGCTATCTCGCATGGGCGTAGAGCTCGCGATAAACTTGGGTGAAGAGGGAATTATTTCAAATTTGAATCTCCCGCCGCTTAGCTTGTGCGCGGATTTACTGGGGCGTAGCGAGGCTCTCGCGGCTAGATTTGATTCAAATTTGAATAGCGATTTTAATCTGCGCTTGCTCTCTCTCGCCCGCGAAAACGGACTAAGAGCAAAACTCGAATTTAGCTATATTTGCGGACATTGCAAGGGCTCGTATCCGCTGTTTTTTTATCGTTGTCCGCATTGCGCGAGACTAGGCGGCGCGAAAATCGTCTCAAACATAACGGAGGAAAAAATTGAAGAAAGTGGAACTTTTTAGCGACGGAAGTTGCCTAAACAACCCCGGCACGGGCGGCTGGGCGTATATCTTGAAGTGTGGTGACAGCGTCAAAAAAGACTGCGGCGCGCAGGCTGAGACCACAAACAACAAAATGGAAATCACCGCCGCGCTAAACGGGCTCAAAGCTCTCAATCAAAAATGCGAGGTCGAGCTTTTCACCGATAGCCAATACGTCCAAAAAGGCATAAACGAGTGGCTGGAAGGCTGGGCGAAAAAAAACTATAACGGCGTGAAAAATCCGGATCTTTGGCGCGAAATGAAAGCCATGTGCGAGACTCACAAGGTGCGCGCGCACTGGGTCAAAGGCCACGCGGGGCATCCCGAGAACGAAGAATGCGACGAGGCGGCGCGAGAGGCTGCGACAAGGCTAGAGGGGCAAATCAAGGGCAAAACGGTTTCAAATTTGAATATTGGCGCCGAGCTAGGCGAAGAGGATAAAAAGCTATTCAAATTTGAAAGCCTTTTGGGGTATGAGTTTAAGGACAAAGCGCTACTTCGCGAGGCTCTGACGCACAAGAGTTTCAAGGCGAATTTTAGCAACGAGAGGCTTGAGTTTTTGGGCGACGCGGTGCTAGACTTGATAGTGGGCGAATACCTCTATCACAAGATAAAAGGCGCGAACAACGAGGGAAATCTAAGCAAACTTCGCGCCGCGCTAGTCAACGAAGACAGCTTCGCCAAAATCGCCGCTAGAATAGGGCTTGGCGGGTTTATTTTTATGTCCGGGGCAGAGGAGCGAAACGGCGGGCGCGAAAAACCCAGCCTCACGAGCGACGCGCTCGAAGCGGTCATGGGCGCGATGTATCTAGAAAGCGGGCTAGAAAAAGTTAAACGCGTGTTTTTGCGGCTGCTTGAAAGCGAATACCCAAATATAAATCTCAAAACGCTGGGCAAAGACTTCAAAACGAGCCTGCAAGAATTCACCCAAGCCAAATTTGGCGTAACGCCGCGCTACGAACTAGTGGGCGCGAGTGGACCGGACCACAAAAAAACCTTCGAAATGGCGCTTTTTATCGGCGAGAGCCTGCGCGCCACCGCGAGCGGAGCTAGCAAAAAAGACGCGGAACAAAAAGCGGCGCAGATTGTCCTCAAAGAATACAATTTGCTCTCAAAGGATGAAAAATGAATACTTTAGGGCTTAGATTTCGCCTTAGCACCTTTGGCGAGAGTCACGGAGTCGCTATTGGCGGCGTGATAGACGGAATGCCCGCCGGGGTAAAAATCGACCTTGAGTTTTTGGCAAGCGAAATGGCGAAGCGAAAGCCGGGGGGCAAATATGCGACCCCGCGCAAGGAAGACGACGAAGTGGAGGTGCTCAGCGGTGTTTTTGAGGGATTTAGCACGGGCACTCCGATAGGCTTTGTCGTGCGAAACAAAAGCCAACATTCCAAGGACTATGACAATCTGCGAGACCTCTTCCGCCCGGGACACGCGGACTATACCTACTGGCTCAAATACGGCGTGCGCGATCATAGAGGCGGCGGTAGAGCGAGCGCGAGGGAAACCGCGATGAGAGTGGCGGGCGGAGCGTTTGCGCAAATGCTGCTAAGCGAGTTTGGCGTAAGCGTGGAAAGCGGCATAATGAACGTGGGCGAGATTTTTGGCGAGCCTTCCAAATTTGATTTTGAGCACGCGGATGGAAGCGAAATTTTCGCGCTTGATAGGGACGCGGAAGAGGCGCAAAAGGCACTCATTTCGCAAGTGCGCGAAGCGGGCGAGAGCGTGGGCGCGAGCGTGCTAACCCGCGCGTTAGGGCTTCCCGCGGGTCTTGGCGAGCCGCTTTATCACAAGTTAGACGGCGTCCTTGGCGGCGCACTCATGGGGCTAAACGGCGTCAAAGCCGTCGAAATCGGCGAGGGCGTAAACGCCGCGAGGCTTCGCGGCAGTCAAAACAATGATTTTATGCGTTCAAATTTGAACCGCGCGGTATTTTCTTCAAATCACGCGGGCGGCGTTCTCGGCGGTATCAGCACCGGCGAGCCTTTGCTAATCAAAACGCATTTCAAGCCCACTCCTAGCATATTTGCAGACCAACCAACCATAGATAAGAGCGGAGCCGAGGTCGTTTGCGCCCTTCGCGGACGGCACGACCCTTGCATCGGCGTGCGAGGTAGCGTCGTTTGCACCGCTCTTACGCGCCTCGTACTAGCCGATATGTTGCTCTTGGGCGCGGCTTCTAATATTTCAAATTTGAAAAAAATATACGGCTCTCAAGGAGTTCAAATTTGAACTTTTTTAAAACATGCCGCGCCGCGGGATTAAAATGACCCTAAAAAGCCTTGCTAAAATTCACCTCAAAGAGCCGCGTCCGCGCTCCCGCATCGCAATGAAAGCGCCCAAAAAACACACCTTTGTGGTGGGCGACGTGCATGGGGAGTTTGACACTTTGAAGGCGCTTTTGGAGCGACTACCCGAGGGCGCGAGGGTGATTTTCGCGGGCGATCTCATAGACCGTGGCAAAAAGTCGCGCGAGACCCTGAAATTCATACGCGAGAGCGGTTTTGAATGCGTGCTTGGCAATCACGAGGACAAAATGCTAAAATTCGCTCGCGATATGTCGTTTTCGGGCTTTAAGCGTGCCTGCGAACTTCACAAAGGTTTTTTGGAGCGTGGCGGTTTTGAGACGCTTGCGAGTTACGGCATTTGCAAGCGCGGCGGCGCGGAACTCGCGAACAAAAAATGGCTCGAAGAGTTTTTTGAGGACATGCACTGGCTCGCCGCTTTGCCCGTGTATCTCGAAACCGGAGTGCGCCGCAATCGCCTGCCCGTCGTCGTTTCCCACGCGCCTATGGCGGAGCGTTGGAGCGAGCGGGGCGGGGCCGAGTTTCGCGAAATCGCCCTCACCTCGCGCAAAAACCCGCCCGCAAAGACGCTGATTTTTAACGTTTTTGGCCACACGCCCCAAAAAGAGGTTTTGCTAGAGCCAAACTTCGCCAACGTCGACACCGGTTGCTGTTACGGTAAAAAACTAAGCGCGCTGTGCATAGAAACGGGAGAAATAGTATCCGCAAACCACCGTTAACTGAGCGGCTTATCTTTTTCGCACTTTTTGGCGAGTATCGCTCGCGTTTCATTGCGACGGGCATTCAAATTTGAATTGCTTCTCGCCTCTTTTCATAGCGTTCTTCTTGCGCCGCGGCGAAGTTTTCACGGCGTTCTTGCGCTTTTTCTTTCATGGCGCGACGGCGCACGGCTCGCTCTTCGCCGTTGCTCCAAAAACTCTCTTTTTCGTGCACTTCCCACTCGCTCGCTCCTCTTGGGTCGGACGCGGCAAAAACGCGCTCGCGTTTATCCTCGGGGCTCGCGCCAAAATCTAACAAATGCAGCAAATCGCCGCCCAAATCCTTCGACCATTTTGGTATCGCGCCTCCCGCGAAAGCCTCCGTAAGCCGCGAGCCGTCCATATCGGTGCGGATTTGCTCGAGGACCCATTCTTCATAGCTTGCACTCGCCTTCATTGCGGCAAACCCCGCTTCGGAGATATTTATGCTGTATCCATCCCCCGCTCTAGCTAGCGAAAAGCTCGAAATTCTCACGCGAATATAGGTTTTGTATTCGGTTATATTCATCGCGTTCACGCTCTTACTGGCGTAAATCTCCGCGCTCGCCGCGCCGCCCCCTGAAATCAAATTTGAAAGCTCGCTTGCGAGATCTTTTTGCGCAGAAACGATTTTTTGCGCGGTTTTCTCGTCGCCGTCGCCCGCGAGCAAACTTTTGAAACTTTGCGCGATTTCCATGCTTTTGCTCGCCACGCTCGCGAATTTGCCGAGTTTGGCGGTGTTGCCAATGCTAATAACTTCACTCATAAAAACTCCTTTTGTTTTTCAAATTTGAAGCAAAATCCATTCCTATATTTAAGTAAAATCTGCTAAAATTCCCTCCAAATTTGAAATAAGGATGCAAAATGAGAAGCGACAAGGTCAAACTTGGCTATACGCGCGCTCCGCACCGCTCTTTGCTAAGAGCGACGGGGCTAAGCGACGAGGACTTTGGCAAGCCCTTTATCGGAGTGGCTAATAGTTTTATCGAGGTGATTCCGGGGCACTTTTTCCTAAATAAATACGCCGAAATCGTCAAAGACGAAATCCGAAAAAACGGTTGCGTACCTTTCGAGTTTAATACTATCGGCGTGGACGACGGTATTGCGATGGGACACGAGGGCATGCTTTATAGCTTGCCTAGTCGCGAAATCATCGCAAACTCTATCGAAACCGTGATGAACGCGCACTGCCTAGACGCGCTCGTATGTATCCCCAACTGTGATAAAATCGTGCCGGGTATGCTCATGGGCGCTCTTCGCGTGAACGTGCCGACGGTGTTTGTCAGCGGCGGACCGATGGCGGCAGGACACGCGGCGGACGGCTCGTCGCTAGATCTAAACTCCGTATTCGAGGGCGTAGGCGCGTATGAGACCGGCAAAATCGACGAGGCTGGACTCAAATTTATCGAATGTCACGCATGTCCCGGCGGGGGAAGCTGTAGCGGTATGTTTACAGCCAACTCCATGAACACGCTTTGCGAAGCGATGGGCGTGGCGCTTAAAGGCAACGGTACGATTTTAGCCCTCACACCGGAGCGTGAAAAACTCCTCCGCGCCGCGGCTAAACGCGCCTGTGAAATCGCCGCGGACGAGCGCTTTAATATCCGCAACATCGTAACCCCAAGCTCGATTCGCAACGCGATGGTCGTAGATATGGCTATGGGCGGAAGCTCCAATACGATTTTGCACATGCTTGCCATTTCGCGAGAGGCGGGCTGTCCGCTTGATATCCGCGAACTCAACGAAATCAGTCGCAGCGTGCCTCACATCGCCAAAGTTGCGCCGAGCTTGCCTAGCGTGCATATGGAAGACGTCGATAGGGCGGGCGGCTTAAGCGCTATCATCGCTGAAATCGCCAAATTTAATTCAAATTTGATTGATTTGAAAGCCCTTACCGTGAGCGGCGAGACGCTGGGCGAGAGGGTTGAGGGCGCGAATATCGCCGATGAAAAGATAATTCACCCGGTCTCCAACGCTTATTCTATGAGGGGCGGACTAGCGATACTTTTTGGCAACCTCGCCGAGCAAGGTTGCGTCATCAAGGCCGCGGGTATCATCGGCTCTAGGAAGTTTACCGGCAAAGCGATTTGCTTCAATTCTCAAGACGAAGCGATAGAGGGCATCAGCAGCGGCAAGGTACAAAAAGGCGACGTAGTCGTCATCCGCTACGAAGGCCCAAAAGGCGGTCCCGGCATGCAAGAAATGCTCAGCCCTACAAGCCTCATCGTGGGCCGCGGGCTAGGAGCGGACGTCGCTCTTATCACCGACGGACGCTTTAGCGGCGCGACTAGGGGTCTATGTATAGGCCACGTTAGCCCCGAAGCGGCAGAAGGCGGTATGATAGGACTTTTGCGAGACGGCGATATCATAGATATAGACGTGGATAATTTTAGTATAAATGTGCGCCTAAGCCCAGAGCAAATCGCGGAACGCAAAAAAGAATGGAAATATGCGGGTAAAGAAGTCAAGAGTAAATGGCTTCGCCAATATCAAAAACTCGTTACCAACGCAAGCAACGGCGCGATTTTAGACGCTTAATTTAATTTAATTGTGCAGGCGAGCAAAGCTCGTCTTTACGCCCGGGGCCCACCGCCCCGGAGCCCCGCGCAAGCGCTATTGCGCCTAAATACCGCGAGCGTAAATTTATAGGATTTTTTTTGAGATTTTTCAAATTTGAATGTTCAAATTTGGAATTGCGGGAAATTTTTACGATTTTTACTTTAACTTTCAGCCCCCTTTAAGCATTTCCCTTGTATAATTCCATCTCACGAAAAATGAAAGACGCTTTAAATCACACAATTTAATCCTTTCTTTTCTCGAT
>ONQI01000031.1 GCA_900319915.1 uncultured Campylobacter sp. | reverse complement strand
GCTTTTTTCTAGCATTTGGCGAGCTTTTATCTCGTCGCCGGCTTTGATTTGTTTGGAGATTTTGGGGAAAATCGCGGTCGAAAGCGCGATGGCAAAAAGCGCCAGGGGAAGCTGAAAAATGCGATTGGCGTAGTAAAGATAAGATATCGCGCCCACACTAAGAAAGCTTGCGATAATAGTCGTGAGAAAATCGCCAAGCTGCGTTGCCGAGCTACCCACCACGCCTTGAAAAAAGTTCGCCCAAAAGCCCTTCGTATCGCTTCTGCTGCCGCGTAAAAATTTCGCGCTTCCAAATTTGAATAAAGGCGCGAGTCCGAGCTTATAAAACGCCAAAATATGCACGCCGACTTGTAGCGCGCCGCCTATGACGACGCCGTAGCTCAAAAAATAAGTCGCCGCGCTCTCGCTCGCGCCGACCAGGTTCGCGATTCCTAGGGCGCAAATCATAGAAATATTGAGCAGCGCGGTGCTAAACGCGGTTGTGGCGAAGTGGTTTTTGTATTGGAGCACGGCGGCGAAAAGCGTAACGATAAAAATGAGAAAGAGATACCAAAAATTAATGCGCACGAGCGGAACGGCGAGGGCTAGGGTCGCCTCGTCGAACCCGGCGGCGAGCAGGCGCGCGACAAAAGGCGCGAAAATCATCACAAGACCGCTTAGAGCGAGCATAAAAGCGGCAAATTTGAACAAAATCTCGGCAAAAAACAGACCTTTTTTCTTGGACTTCACGAAATTTGGCAAAAACGCTTGCGTAAACGCGCCCTCTCCAAAAAGACGGCGAAAGAGGTTTGGTAGCTTGAAAGCCACGAAAAACACGTCGCTCCACACACTCGCCCCAAGCGTCGCGGCCGTGAGTAAATCGCGCACGAAACCCAGCACGCGCGAGGTCAAAATCCCGAAACTATTTGTGAAAAAATGCCTTAACATCCGCTTCCTAAGTCGAAATAAAACGCAATTATACCCAAATTTTAACGCTCTCTAAGTCAAATTTGAATAAAATTAGGATTTTTAAAGGAGAAACCATCAAAAGATTAGCGATCGTTTTTTCGGGCGCGAGCGGCGTAGGTAAAACGACGTTTGTGCTAAAAGTCGCGCAAAACCTCATCGAATCGGGCTTTAAAGTCGCGGTAGTAAAACATGACCCCGGCGACAAAGCGCGCTTTGACAAAGAGGGCAAAGACAGTTTTCGCTACTCTCAAATCGGCGCGGACGTCGCCGTGGTGAGCCCTACGAGGACTAGCGTGTTTTTGAAGCGCGGATTATTCGGCGGCGCAGAGCGAGTTGGCTCGGAGGCACACTTTGAGAAACGAGAAGACTTTTCAAATTTGAATAATTCAAATTTGAATAGAGATTTGGAAGAATTGATTTCGCATTTTGGCGATTTTGATTATTTGCTAATCGAGGGACTCAAATTTATCCCGCTTCCTAAAATCGTGATTTTTAGGGACGAGATAAAGGCGGATTTTTTGCCGTTTGCTAGCGCCGTGGTTTCAAATTTGAATTATGATTTTGGCGTGCCCGCATTCGGCCTTGAGGACGTCTCGGGCGTGATAGAGTGGATAAATAACAACGCGAAAAAGGTGTAAAATGCAAGGTATCATCAGAGCAATCGAGCGTGCGGCTATGCGCATTTCAGAAGAAATCAAATACGCGGATTTGGGTTATTTGGAGAGCGAAAACGCCACGGGCGACACTCAGCTAAAACTCGACGTTAAAAGCGACAATATCATCACCGAAGAGCTTAGTAAGCTAGCTCAAGTCAAAGCCCTAGTCAGCGAAGAAAAAGAGACGCCGCTAGCTCTAAATAACGAGGGACAATACGTCATAGCCTACGATCCTCTCGACGGCAGTAGCGTCGTGGGCGTCAATTTCGCGGTGGGAAGCATTTTTGGCATATACAAAGGCGAGATGAAGACTGAAAATCTCGTTACCGCGATTTACGTGGTGTACGGACCGCGCGTCGAGCTCGTCGTGTGCGAGAGCGCGCCTAAGCTCTATCGCCTTTCAAGAGAAGGCGAATTCAAATTTGCGCGCGATTTGCGCCTTGATGAAAAAGGCAAAATCAACGCCACGGGCGCGACGCAAAAAAATTGGTCGGAGGCACACAGGGCTTTTATCCGCTCGCTGTTTGACGAGGGTTATCGCCTCAGATATAGCGGCGCCATGGTGAGTGATTTGCATCAAATTTTGGTAAAAGGCGGTGGATTATTTAGTTATCCGGCCACTTCCGATCACCCGCAAGGCAAGCTAAGAATGGCGTTTGAAGTGCTTCCGTTTGCGTTTATTTTCGAGCGCGCGGGCGGTGCGACCACGGACGGACAAAATGGCTCTTTGCTCGAGTTAAATCTCGAAAAAACGCACCAAACCACGCCTTGCTATTTTGG
>ONQI01000074.1 GCA_900319915.1 uncultured Campylobacter sp. | reverse complement strand
CTTTGATAATCCTATCCGCGTCGCGGTTGGTCTCGAGGTCTCCCTCTACGACGCCGATTTTAAAAGCGCCGCTTTTGATGGTCGCCTCGAGCAAAGTCGTCTTGCCCGCGCCGGGGCTACTCATGAGATTGACGCACAAAATGCCGTGCTCGTCGAGATGTGCGCGCACGTGCTCGGCCTCATGGTCGTTTTCGCCTAGGATTTTTTGGATTACCTCTACGGTTTTGGTTTCACCGAGCGCCGGATTGGCGTGCTCGTGGCTGTGATCGTGGCCCTCGCCATGCTCGTGAGAATGAGCGTGAGAATGAGAATAACCCCCGTGGCTGTGCTCGTGGGTATGTTCGCCCCCGAGGGAGCATCCGCAGTCTTTACACATATTTCGTTCCTTTCAAATTTGAATTAGTATTCCGGCACGGCGGCGCGAGTCAGGCGCGAAAACTTAACGCCTTTTAGTCCAGCGATTTGCGCCGCAAACTCTTCTATATCGCGCACAAAACCTCGCAAAATCATTGTTTCAAGGCAGTTGTGGTGATCTATGTGCACGTGGTTTGTGCAGACGATATTTATCTTCGCGTCGTGTTCTAGGTGCATTTTGCGCGCCATTAGTTCGCCTTGATGGTGGTCGTAGGCGATGACAAGCACGCCCACGGCTTCGCTTGTCTCGTCGCTCCAACTGTCGCGGGCGATTTTGTCGCGTATGAGGTCGCGCGTAAACTCGCTCCTGCTCGCGTAGCGACTGCGCTCTATCATCGCGTCAAGCTGCGCTAGAAGCGCCTCGGGGAGTGAAACGGTGAAGCGAATGACCTTGTCGTCCATTTTTTCTCCTTTTTTTTGCGCGTAATTATACTATAAAAAGTTTAATCCAAATGAAATCTGCCCCAAAGCTACGCCGCCGTCGCCTACGGGTTCGTTTTTGGGAAGATGGCATTTGATTTCCGCCGCGTTCAAATTTGAAATTGTTTTTTCAAGCAACGCGCGATTGGCAAAGACCCCGCCGCATAATATTACATTTATTTTTACTTCGCGGGTCGGCAAAGCCGCCCCTTGCGCTCGGGGCTCACCGCCTTCTTGTTGCCTTATCCCTAGCCCGCCTCGCGGTGCATTCGCGCCGCTCTTAGGGCGGTCTAGCCCCGCGTTTCGCGTGATTTGCTCGGCTTGCGCGAGCGTAAATTCTACGGTTTTTTCATTCAAATTTGAATCGTTTAGCGCGGTTTGAGCTTTTATACTCAAATTTGAAATCAAACGCGCCAAACCATTGATAAACGCGCTTGCGGCGACGCGCGGCGGGTCTTTTAAGGCGCGTTCGAAAGCCTCGCGATAATCGATAATTCCGTTTTTAAATTTGAACCCATACTCCGCCTCGCAAGTCTCGTCGTAGAGGGCTTCTAGCTCCATTGGAGCCTGCGCGTCGTAAGTTGCGGTATGGCGCGCGAGCACAAGAGCGGCAAACGCGTCAAAAACACGCCCCAGCGAGCTCGTGCGGATTTTGGCGCGCCTTAGAACCACGTCCGTATTTTTCGCCTCGGTTTCATCAAGCCGCGCGAAAAAATCGGGCGCGGCGATATTATATTTGCGTAAAATCGCGAAAGCGAGGCGGTGAATATTTTTGATTGCCGCCTCGCCGCCGATGAGCGGGAAATAATCAAAATGTGCGATGCGCGACAAATTTGAACCGTCAAATTGCGTTTCAAATTTGAACCCTGCATTTTCAAGTGCGGCTCGCTTAGTTTCGTCAAGGTCGCCTAGCCAAAACGCTTCCCCGCCCCAAATCGAGCCGTCCGCGCCGTATCCCGTGCCGTCAAAACTAAAACAAAGCGCGTTTTTTACGTCCGCTTCGTAAGCGACGCTCAGGGCGTGGGCGGCGTGGTGCTGGATTTTTTTGACTTCTAGCCCATCGCGCTCGAAATACCTGACGTTTGCGAAAAGCGGGTGCAAGTCGCCCACCGCAAAATCAAATTTGAAATCATAAACGCGCTCAAACATCGAAATAAGCGCAAGATAACGCTCAAAAGTCGCGACGTTTTTGAGGTCGCCGACATATGGCGAGCTAAAAATCTGCCCGTCGCGATAAATCGCGAAGGTGTTTTTCATCTCGGCTCCGAGCGCGATAAAACAGCCTTTTTTAGCGCTTTTCGCAGGCGCGATTTGGGGGCGCAAACCGCGCGAGACGCGAAGCCATTGAAGCGCGGATTCGGCATCGTTTGAGTCTGCGCAAAAGCACACGCTGTCGTCGCTGGCGTTTAGGATTTCGCGGTTATTATCAAGCGCGAAATCGCAAACTTGCGAGAGTTTGACACGAAGAGCGTCAAAGTCCGTAATAATCGGCTCTCCGCTGATATTTGCGCTCGTGGCGACAATGGGCACGTCAAGATATTCAAAAAGCAGCAAATGAAGCGCGGTAGGGGCGATAAAAACGCCAATTTTATCAAGGTTTGGCGCAAGGGCGGCGGGAAGATTTCCGCGAGATTTCGCGAGCACTATGGGCTTGAGATTCGAACTCATAGCGCCGCGTTCACTCTCGCTCAAAACCGCGTAGAGCTCCGCCATCGCAAGGTCTCGCGCCATTATAGCCAGAGGCTTATCCGGGCGGCGTTTACGCTCTCTGAGTAATTTCACGGCGCCTTCATTTGTCGCGTCGCAAACTAAATGAAAGCCGCCTATGCCCTTGACGCCTACGATTTTGCCCTCTTTTATCGCCTTCGCGCAAACTCTCGCGGCTTCCTCGCCCTTAGCGAGCTCTCGCCCGTCCATATCTCTGAGGAAAATCTCCGCGCCGCATTTCGGACAGGCGACCGGTTGCGCGTGGTAGCGGCGATCGGCGGGGTCTTTGTATTCCCTCTCGCATTCACTGCAAAGCGCGAACTCGCTCATCGTGGTGTTGGCGCGGTCGTATGGCAGCGCGCGAATAATCGAAAAGCGCGGTCCGCAGTTAGTGCAATTAATGAAAGGATGATGATAGCGACGGTTGCTTGGGTCGTAAAACTCGCGTTTGCAGTCCTCGCAAATCGCGAAATCGGGCAAAATCGGCGCGGTTTTAAGCGTTTCTTTGGAGGCGACTATTTCAAATTTGAAAGGTAGGGTTTCAAATTTGAAATCTTCTGTGCGCAACTCGTCTATTCTAGCAAGCGGCGGAAGCTCGTTTGTAAGCGCGAAAAGAAAATTTTCGCAAGCTTTTTCGTCCCCGCAAATCTCGATTTTGACGCCCTCGGAGTCGTTCCAAACGCGTCCTTTTAAACTGTGCCGCGCGGCAAGCGCATAGACAAAGGGGCGAAACCCCACGCCTTGCACCAACCCGCGAACGTCGATTTTAAGAGATTTCAAGCGGATAACGCTCGCTAAATTTTGTGCTGAAATTTGAGTTGCAATATTTGAGCGTGAGATTCGCGAGCGTCACAGACTCAAAAAGCGAGCCTAAAAGCGCGAAGCGGTCGCATTCTAGCTCGTCTTTGAGCACGTCGCCAAAGTCGCTAAGAAAAAGAGCAAGATTTTCGAGCGCGCCAAAGCTGATGTTTTTCGCATCCGCGCCGGCAAGGTAAAAGCTCATCGCCGAGCGGATTAGACGCGTGACGTCAAGCTCGTTTTTACCGCTCATTTTGTATTCGATGCGCACGCCTTTTATACCGCCAAACTCGCTTGCAAGGTCGCAAACGCTACGCTCAAAATGCAAAATTTGCGCGACTAGCTCAAAAATCCCATAAAAGTTTGGCACGCTCGTAATTTGCCCGCTTGGGAGGGCGATTTTTTCGCCGATTTTAGAGAGCATTTGCTCGCCGCCCTCAAAAGTGCGGATATTTGTATAAAGCTCCTCAAAACTACTTGGCATGATGATTTTAAGCGCTTCAAACTCGTCCTCACCACGAAATACCTTGATAAAATCCGGTCTGGTGCGGCTAAAAAACACGCTCGCGGCGGTATGGTCTAGCCAGCCGTGTTCTTTTAAAGCAAGCGCGAAAAGAGCGAGATTTTTGTCGTTTTTACTCGCCAAAAACGCCTTTTCGTCGGCGCTCAAAAAGTCTTTTCCGCGCGCTACCATGAAGCTGTCCTCTAGCGCGAATACGGAAAAATCATCGCGTCCCCCGCGAACCTTTAAGAAATTAATACCTTTTAGGGCTTCGCAGATTTTGTGAAGATTCGCGTCCCACGCCGCGCGAACGGCGAAGTTTAGGGGCGCGCTTTCATGCGCCGAGCGGTAAAGCGCGGTGGTGCGAAGGCGAACTATCGGCTTTTCAAAGCTTGCTAACGCAATGAGAGATTTTTCGTCGGCGACGAATATTTTTGGGAGAAGATTGATGTTTGTAGGCATAATAAAATCACACTCGAAGCTATCGAGCGGCGAGATTTCGTAATCGCCGTAAATAAAGCTTTCGCCCGCGCTCAAAGTCCTTACGCCCGCCTCGACTACGGCCGGGTCAAATTTGAATCCAAACTCGTTTTCTCCGGTTTTTAGAGCAAGAGGCGTGACGAGTCCAAATTTGAATTGCGTTTCAAATTTGAAGTCCTCGAGGGCGCTATCAAATTTGAAATCCTCCGCTAGCTCGACTTTACTTTCTCTAATGAAAATAGAATGCGGAACATTTGAAATATACTCGTCGCTAAACCTCGCAAGCTCGGCATCGCTCCCTTCTACAAATAGCGATATTTTCGCGCCTCCGCGAGGATTATTGGCTTTTGTGAGAGCGTATTTTAGACCGCTTTTTTTCGCCCAAAAATCTAGCAAAAACGCAAAATAATCGCCCTCTCCCGCATAATCAAATTCAAATTTAAGTATCAAAATTGTTCCTTTTTCCAGTCTTCGCTAATGTCCGTGATTTTCAAATTTGAAACGCGCTCATACTCGAAACCGAGTCGCTCGAGCTCGGCAAGCAACGCTTTTTCCATAGTCGGCACAGCTTTTTGGATTTCAGAGCTCAAAGCGAAACTCATCGGCTCGATGCGCTTAGGGATTACGCCGATGATTTTGGTGGTGGGGCGATCGCCGGCTAAATCCATCATTTGTAGTGTTTCTAGCATTTCTACTTCGTGCGCGGAGCCCGACCAACTAATTGATTTTGGCATCGCTTCAAAATCGAAAAAATACACGTCGCCAACCTTGGAATCATCGGCGTCTAGGCAGTCTACGACTATCAAATAATCATACTCGGCGATGATAGGGATAAGAAAAGCCGCCATCGTGCCGCCATCGACGAAGTTAAGAGTGTGTTCTTTGGATTTGAAAGTGAAATTGCGCTCTATCATGCGTGTGAAATGTACGCCGATTCCTTCATCGGCGTACATCACGTTTCCGATACCTAGTACCAGAACTTTCATGCGTGTTCTTGAGTATCGAATTTGTATCCGCTAAAAATCGCGTCGATACAACCATTTTTGAGTTTGACGGAGTTGAAGATCGCCATATAAACGTGAGCGCACACGAAAATAAGGATAATCCACATACTTATGTGATGAATAAGGCGAACGTTTGCAAGACCGCCAAACCATACTTCAAGCACTCTCATCGGCTCGTAAAGCAATCCGCCTAATCCTTCGTGATACACGTGCACGTAAAGGATGAGACCCGTAAGGCAAATCACGAAAAGCACGATATAAAACATGAAATAAGCCGCGAATTGAAGCGGATTATACACGCCTTTTAGGTGTGGGTGCTTGCCGATGAATAGATAAAATTTGATTTGATCTATCCATGATTTCGGGCTAAAAACGTCAGGAATGCTCGCAAGCTCTTTTTTGCTGTGTTTATCCACAAGAAACAAATAGCACTTGAAAATAAAGCAACCAATTAGCACGAAGCCCACGCCTTGGTGAATCGCGCGCCAAATCGCATTTAGATAGTTGGTCGGCTCGGGATTTGGAGCGGGCGTAAAAAACCCGCCCGCGATATAAAATCCGCTAAGCGTGAGCACGGCGATAGCCACCGCCCTCACCCAGTGAGTGAGGCGGAGACCCGCTGAAAATTCATATATAGCAACGCGTCTGCTGTCTTTCATGGCTGACTCCTTAGCAGAAATTCGGATTGACTTTATACTCGCTAAGCTCATTGCCCTTAGTATCCATCACGTGCACGGCGCAAGCGATGCAAGGGTCGTATGAGTGGATTTTGCGAATGATTTCCAAAGGTTGTTTGAGGTCGGCAATCTTCATGCCCACAAGGCTCTCTTCGTAGCTTCCTCTCTGACCTTTAGCGTCTTTCGGGCTTGCGTTCCAAGTCGAAGGAACGACGGCTTGCCAGTTTTCGATAACGCCGTTTTTGATGCGGCACCAGTGGCTAAGCACGCCTCTTGGCACGTTTAGAATAGCGCGACCTTTGTATTCTTTTTTGGTGTCGATGACATAAGGCGCGCAGGTAGTGTCGTCTACTTTCAAATTTGAAATTAGATTATTAAGCGTTTTGCCAATACTCTCGGAGATAATCTTCGCTTCTAGCATACGGCAAGCGGTGCGTCCAAGAGTCGAAAGAACCGCCGGTAGAGGAAGACCTGTGTCTTTTAGGAATTGATCGACTGCTTCGACTACGACTTTATTGCCTTTAGCGTAGTTTACGACGATGTTCGCAAGAGGTCCTACTTGCATAGGCTTGCCATCATAGCGAGGGGCTTTGATCCAGCTATACTTGCCGTTTTGGTCAAATACCATGGAATCTTCCATTTCGCCTTTAGCGTTGAGCGTCTTTTCCGCTTTGAGACCGGTGAAGTTTGGCTCGGTTTCGCCGTCGTATGGGTGAAGCGGAGCCGGGTTCTTGTACCATGCACGAGTGGCCTCTTCCGTAATTTTGCTTTCGTCGATTTCGTAGACTTTGCTAATATCGCCGCCCATGATGATACCGCCGTCGAATAGAAATTCGTTCGCGCCGGTTTGGAAATCTTTGTAAGTCATAAGGTTAACGGTGCCAAGATCGCCTAGGACGCTTGGTTCTTTAGCATACGCTTTGCCCGCCATTACTAGATCCGGATAGTATGCGCGGTGGATGAAATCGCTTACCTCGTTTACTTTTGTGAGGTATTCGCCGAGTCTTGCCGGGTCTTGCAAATCCATAATACAAGTTACGCCGCCAACAGTGAGGCTTTGCGGATGAGGTTGTTTACCGCCAAAAATCGCCAATGCTTGCGCCGCGGTACGTTGAATGCGGAGCGCTTCAAGGTAGTGGCTAAGCGCGATAAGATTTTGCTCTGGAGTAAGGTGGTAGGTAGGGTGTCCCCAATATGCGTTAGCAAACGGTCCGAGCGCACCTTTTGCGACGAAGCCTTTTACTTTGTCTTGGACAAGTTTGAGTTGATCCGCGCCGCAAGCGTATGGATACTCGCACCATTTAAACGCTTCTTCGCTTGCTTTTTTAGGATCGGCGCTAAGAGCGCTAACGACGTCTACGAAATCCACGCCGTGGAGTTGATAGAAATGAACCGGGTGATCATGAATAAATAGAGCCGAGTTCATAAGCGTTCTAGTAAGTTTAGCATTTAGCGGTGGCTCGATACCAAGGGCATTTTCTACCGCTTCAATACCGGTGCGATAGTGGGAGAATGTGCACACACCGCAAATTCTTTGAGTCATGAAACCCGCGTCGCGTGGGTCGCGACCTTTTAGGATTGTTTCAATACCGCGCCACAAAGTCGCGCCGCTATATGCTTCTGTAACTACGTTGTTATCATCTACGACAACCTCGACCCTGAGGTGTCCTTCAATTCTGGTGATTGGATCTACTACTATTCTTTGGCTCATTTATTACTCCTTATTTTTTACAACACTTGCTACTACTGCATGAGCAGCTATCGCTACGCCTGTGATAGCCAAAACGCCTATGCCGATTTTATCGCTAATCGCATCTGCACCTAAGCCACCAAATACGCTTTT